>JBARVM010000200.1:0-14175 GCA_049646265.1 Paracoccaceae bacterium | reverse complement strand
GACGGCAACCGCGATGCCGACAGGATCGCCACGGACATCGCCGCCATTGCCCGACAAGCCCTGGCCGCAAGATGAGCGACCCGACCACCCTGCCCGAACCTGACCGGATCGTCGGCGCCCCACATCCCCGCGAGACAGAGCGTCTTTTCGGGCAGGCGGCGGCAGAGGCGAGTTTCCTTGATGCCTACAACGCCGGTCATCTGCATCACGGCTGGCTCCTGACCGGGCCGCGCGGGGTGGGCAAGGCCACCCTTGCCTGGCGAATTGCGCGGTTTCTTCTGTCGCAGCCGCCGGGTGGCGATCAGGCTGGTGGCGGGCTTTTCGGCGATGCGCCGCCCTTGCCTGCCACGCTCGATATTGCCGCTGGCAGCCCGGTTGCGCGGCGCATCCTGGCCGGGGCAGAGCCCGGGCTTTTCCACCTGCGCCGGGGGCCGAATGACAAGGGCGACCGGCTCTCTGCCGATATCCGGGTGGACGAGGTGCGAAAGCTCCGCTCTTTCCTGCAGCTTTCCGCCGCCGATGGCGGGCGCCGCGTGGTCATCGTGGATAGCGCCGACGAGCTGAATACCGCCGCCGCAAATGCGCTCCTGAAGCTGTTGGAGGAGCCGCCAGCGGGAACCACCCTGCTGCTCGTCAGCCACCAGCCTTCGGCACTGTTGCCCACCATCCGATCGCGCTGCCGGGAATTGCGCATGACCGGCCTTGCCCCAGACGATCTAGCTCTGGCACTCGATGCCGCCGGGGCAGAGGTGGGCGACCCCGCACCCCTTGCTGCCCTTGCCGCCGGTTCGGTCGGAGAGGCGATAAGGCTGGTGAATATGGAAGGGGTCGCGGCCTATCACAGCCTCGTCCGGCTCTTTTCGGGAATGCCCGGGCTTGACCGCCCCGCAGCCCTCTCGCTTGCCGACAGCGTTGCCCAACGCGGCGGCGCGGGCGAAGCGCGGTTTGACCTGATGCTGACCCTGATCGACATTTTTCTGACCCGGCTTGCCCGTGCCGGCGTCGCCGGGCCACCCGTTCTGGAGGCTGCACCGAACGAGGCAGCGCTTTTCGCCCGCCTCGCGCCGCATCAGGGCGCCGCCCAGATCTGGGCCGATTTGCACCAGTCCGCCGGGGCGCGCCTGCGCCATGGCCGCGCTGTCAATCTTGACCCGGCCGCACTTCTGCTCGATATGGTCCTGACCATAGATCAGACAGCGGGACGGATCAGCCCGTGAAGAGCGAGGCCATGTCAGACCCGATTGCCCTTACCGACAGCCATTGCCATCTGGATTTCCCCGACTTTCAGGGGGAATTGCCACAGATCATTGCGCGGGCCAAGGCGGCAGGGGTCCGGCGGATGGTGACGATCTGCACCAAGATGGGCAATCTTGCCGCTGTTCAAGCCATCGCCGAGGCGCATGATTGCGTCTATTTCGCTGCGGGCCTTCACCCGATGAGCGTGGCGAGCGAGCCTATGGTCACCCGGGCAGAGCTGATGGCCCTGGCGCGCCATCCCAAATGCGTCGGCATCGGCGAAACCGGTCTGGACTATCACTATTCCGAAGAAAGCAAGGCCGCGCAGCAAGAGAGTCTGCGTCTTCATATCGCTGCGGCGCGTGAAACCGGCCTGCCGCTCATCATCCATGCCCGCGCCGCCGACGCGGATATGGCCCGCATCCTGACCGAAGAATACCAGACCGGGGCCTATTCCTGTGTCATGCATTGCTTTTCCTCCTCTGCCGCGCTGGCGCAGGCGGCGCTCGACCTTGGCTTTTACCTGTCAATGTCGGGCATTGCCGCCTTTCCCAAAAGTGGCGAATTGCGCGCTATTTTCGCAGCCGCACCGCTAGAGCGGATTCTGGTGGAAACTGACGCGCCCTATCTTGCGCCACCGCCGCATCGCGGGCGGCGAAATGAACCGGCCTATGTCGCCCATACCGCGCGTGTGGGGGCGGAACTCTTCAACCTCAGCCCGGCGGAATTCGCAGCGGCGACAGAGGCGAATTTCGACCGGCTTTTCACCCGCGCTGCGCAAAAGGCTAAGGTGGCCTGATGGGAACCTATCGCTTTACCATTCTTGGCTGCGGCTCTTCCGGCGGGGTGCCGCGCATCGGCAACCAGTGGGGCGCCTGTGACCCCGCAGAACCCAAAAACCGCCGGACCCGCTGTTCGCTGCTGATTGAACGGACTGGCACGGACGGGATAACCCGGGTTCTCGTCGACACATCGCCCGACATGCGCGCGCAGCTTCTGGCGGCGGGCACAGCGGACCTTGATGCGGTCATCTATACCCATTCCCACGCGGATCACATGCATGGGATCGACGATCTGCGCCAGCTTGTCATACTCAACCGCCGCCGCATCGCCGTCTGGGCCGACCCGCAGACTCAGGGCGACCTGATCGACCGTTTCGGCTATGTCTTCACCCAGGCTGAAGGGTCGAACTATCCGCCAATCTGCGACCTCCACTCGATCAAGGGCCGCTTTGCCATCGACGGCGCAGGGGGCACCATCGATCTGTTGCCCTTCACTGTGCAGCACGGCGATATAGAGGCGTTGGGTTTCAAGGTGGCCAATGTCGCCTATTTGCCAGACGTGTCCAAAATCCCGGCAGAGGTCTGGCCGGAGCTGATGGGGCTTGACTGCTGGATTATCGACGCGCTCCGCCGCGCGCCGCATCCGACCCATGCCCATCTGGCCCGCACTTTGGAATGGATAGATCGTGCCGCCCCCCGTCAGGCGATCCTGACCAACATGCATAATGACCTTGATTATGCCACGCTGCTGGACGAGACGCCCGACAATGTGACCCCGGCCTATGACGGGCTGACTTACGAGACCGGCTGATGGTTCAAGCCCTGGTCGAGGTGATCCTGCCAGTCTTTCTGGTCATGGGCTTTGGCTATCTGGCCGCCCTGACCAAGGGGATCAGCGAACCGGCCATTGATGGGCTGATGCGCTTTGCCCAGAATTTCGCCGTGCCATGTGTCCTGTTCACCGGGGTTGCGCGGCTCGATCTGTCGCGGGCGATGGCACCTGATCTATATCTCAGTTTCTACAGCGGTGCCTTTGGCGCCTTTCTGGTCGGTGCCTTGGGCGCGCGGCTGATCTTTCGACGTCCGGGGCCGGATAGCGTTGCCATCGGCTTTTGCTGCCTTTTCTCCAACTCTCTGCTTTTGGGCCTGCCAATCACCGAACGGGCCTATGGGACCGGTGCGCTCGGGCCGAATTATGCAATCATCGCCATACATGCCCCGATCCTTTACACGGTTGGGATCACAGTCATGGAATTCACCCGCATGGGCGGCAAGGGCTTTGCCCCCCTGCAGATCCTGCGCCAGATCCTGCGGTCTATCGCGACCAACCCGCTGGTGATCGGTATCGCGCTTGGCTTTGCCGTCAACCTTGGCAACCTTGCCTTGCCCGAACCGGTCTGGGCGGCGGTGGGCCTTATGTCCCGGGCCGGCATTCCTGCCGCACTCTTCGGCCTTGGCGGCCTTTTGGTGCGCTATCGTATCGACGGTGATCTGCGGCTGGTCAGTATGGTGGTCGGCTGTTCGCTGATCCTCCACCCGGCGATCGCCTGGACCTTGGGCAAATATGTCTTTGGTCTGAGCGTGGGAGAGTTGCGCTCGGCGGTGCTGACCGCCTCCATGGCGCCCGGCATCAATGCCTATCTCTTCGCCAATATCTACGGGGTCGGCAAACGTGTGGCCGCCAGCGCGGTGCTGATCGGCACCGCGCTGTCAATCCTGACAATCTGGGGTTGGCTGCATATCCTGCCGTGATCCAACCGGACGCGCGGCAGGACAAGGATCAGCGTGGCGTCACGCCCCGCAACCGTTCCGACCGGCGCCGCAAAAGCTCCACCGTCGCCAGAAGCGCAATCGAGAACATCACGAGGATCGTCGCAACCGACAGGATCGCCGGGCTGATCTGTTCGCGGATACCGTTCCACATCTGCCGCGGGATGGTCTGCTGATCGTGCCCGGCAATGAAGAGCACCGCGACCACCTCGTCAAAAGAGGTCACAAAGGCAAAGAGCGCCCCCGAAATCACCCCCGGCAGGATCAATGGGAGAATGATGCGAAAGAAGGTCGTCCGCGGGTTGGCGCCCAACGAAGCCGCAGCGCGGGTCAGCGAATGGTCAAAGCCGACCATGGTGGCGGTCACCGTGATGATCACGAAAGGAATGCCCAGCGTCGCATGGGCCATGATCACCCCAAGATATGTGTTGGCCAGACAGCCGGAATTCGACAGGACCGGGGCCAGCAACTTGCCCAGCATCCAGTCCGTCGGGATACAGGCCGATGAATAGAAAAAGAACATGCCGGTCGCAGTAATGATGATCGGCACGATCATCGGCGAGATCAGGATCGCCATGATCAACCGCCGCCAGGGCATTTCGGGGCGCGACAGGCCAAGCGCGGCCATAGTGCCGAGCGAAGTCGCAAGGATGGTCGAGAAAAAGCCGATGATGACAGAGTTCTTGGCCGCCTTGATCCAGGCGGCATTGGCCCAGGCATCGCTCCACCAGCTGCTGTCGCGCGGCGCGTCGGGTGCGGTCATGCCAAAGGTCAGCAACAGATCATACCAGCGCAACGAATAACCGCTTGGATCAAAGGACAGCATCTTGTCGGTAAAGGTAAAATAAGGCTCTGCGTTGAACGACAGGGGCAGAATGATCAGGATCGGCGCGATCAGAAAGAGGAAGATCAGCGCGCAAATGACCTTGTAAGTCCAGTGCCAGACTTTTTCCAACGGCGTGGCATAGATTGGCAAGGCCATCAGACAGGCTCCTTTCGTGTGGCAGGACGGGCCGCGGCGCGGCGCCTGCCAGACTTTGCAAACGTATGGGCAACAGCAGACATGCCCGTTAACCCAGCTTCATGTTGTCGATGCCGACCAGCCGGTCATAAAGCCAGTAAAGCACCAGCACCCCGGCCAGCAGCAGTGCCGCAATTGCTGCCGCAAGCGACCAGTTGAGCGACTTGGCCATATGGAAGGCGATCAGGTTCGAAATCAGCTGACCCGAGGAACCGCCAACCAAGGCAGGCGTGATATAGAACCCAAGGCACAGGATGAAGACCAAAAGCCCGCCTGCCCCGATCCCCGGCAAGGTTTGCGGCAGATAAATCCGGCGAAAGGCCGTCCAGCTGGTCGCGCCAAGCGAGCGCGCGGCGCGCACATAGGCAGGCGGAATGGTCCGCATCACCGAATAGAGCGGCAAGATCATGAAGGGCAAAAGAATATGGGTCATCGCCACAATCGTGCCCGTCTGGTTGTAGATCATCTGCAACCGGCTTGAATCGTCGATCACCCCCAGCCCGACGAGCGAGGAGTTGACCACCCCTTGCGTCTGCAAAAGCACAATCCAGGATGTGGTTCGCACCAGAAGTGAGGTCCAGAATGGCAAGAGCACAAGGATCATCAAGAGGTTCGACTTTGCCAGCGGCAATACCGCCAAAAGATGCGCCACCGGAAAGGCCAGTATGAGACAAAAGAACGTAATCATCGCCGACAAGAGCAAAGTACGCTTGAACAGGATCTGATAAACTTGGCGTTCCTCCGGAACGCTGACGATCTTGCCGTTGTCATCGCGCGTCTTATCAATCGCCGCGAGATAGAAATCACCCGTGATAGCCTGCGAGGCGGAACGCATGACACGCCAAACAGCCGGGTCACCCCAGCCCTTGTCAGCGGCAAGCAGCGCCTCTTTGAATGGTGGTTCGAGCTTGTCGGCTTTGCGCGCGGTCGATGTGAACATCGAACGGGAGCCGGACAAGTCGTAGTTGACCCGTGTTCCGGCCTCACCGGCCGAACGGTTCTCTTTCATTAAGACGAGGTCGGCAGCCAGCGCCGCATAGGCGCTTTCATCAATTTCACTGCCTGCGGGATTGTCCTTGAACCACTGGACGAGGTTTGGTGCCGCATCCGAAAAAGACGGGTTGTCGACAGACCGGAAAAGCATCTGGCCAATCGGCGCCACGAAGGTCATGAGCACGAAGACCAGCAATGGCAAAACGAGAAACAGCGCCCGGCGCCGCGCCTTGCTCTGCGCCTGAACCAGGGCAACTTTCAGCAGTTTGCCGTCAGCGGTTCTAAGTACTTCTGTCGCGCTCTCGTTCATGGTTCCCCCAGACATCCGCACAAGAAGCCCTTTGGCAGGGCATTTGCGCAACCGGGTGTCCCCGGTTCGTAAAGGTGGCTGACGCGGCCGCGATATTCGCCGCCGCGTCAGACCTGTTCAGATCAGTTTGCAGCCAGCCAGGCGTTGAAACGCTCGCTGAGTTCGGTGTCCTTGTCGGCCCAGAACTCGAAGTTGTTGACCAGAGCGTTGCCCATATTGGCTTCGGCCGTCGGCATCTGCGGACCCATCTCTGTCACGCCGTCCTGATACAGGCCGACAAGCGGGCCGGACGATTTACGTGCCGGGCCGTAAGAGATGTATTTGGCCTGATCGGCAAGGCGCTGAGTATCGGTCGCAAAGGCGATATACTGCATGGCTGCATCCTTGTTCGGAGCGCCCTTCGGCACGACAAACAGGTCGAAGTCCATGATCTGGCCGTCCCAGACGATCTGGAAAGGCTTGCCCTCGGAAACGGCGGCGTTGAAGATACGGCCGTTATAGGCGGTCGACATCGAAACTTCGCCGTCAGCCAGCAGCTGCGGCGGCTGCGCGCCGGCTTCCCACCAAACAACGTCATTCTTGATCGTGTCGAGTTTGGCAAAAGCGCGGTCCACACCTTCGGGCGTTTCCAGCACGGAATAAACGTCAGCAGCGGCAACACCATCAGCCATCAGCGCCATTTCGAGGTTCGCCTTGGCCGCCTTGCGCAGGCCGCGCTTGCCGGGGAACTTGGCGGTATCGAAAAAGTCGGCCATGGTGGTCGGCGCGCCATCGGCGAATTTCGTCGTGTCATAGGCATAGACCGTCGACCAGACGATGTTGGCAACCGCACAGTCAGAAAGTGCGCCTTCGACGAAATCTTCGGTCGCGGGCGTACCATCGGGTGCGGCCGGCAGCATGGCGGGGTCGATCGGCTCCAACAGGCCTTCGTCGCACAGGCGCACCGCGTCAGAGAGTTCGATGTCAGCGACGTCAATCGTTACGTTGCCAGCTTCGACCTGGGCCTTGATCGGGGTTGCCGGGTTGTCGGCGTCGATCATTGTGGTCTTGATGCCGGTCGCTTCGGTGAAGGGCTTGTTATAGGCCTCTACCTGCGACATGCCATAGGCGCCGCCCCAGGACATGACGGTCACTTCTTGCGCCGAAGCAGCAAACGCCAGGCCTGTCAGGGCGGTGGTCAGGATTAGTGTACGTTTCATCGTAGTCTCCCAGTTGGTTTTGTAGTGTTATTGACTGCGTTTCTCGCAGTCTTTGGCCCTGGCAAGGTTGTTCTTGCCAAGTTCAAAGAGCATCAAGGGCACGGGCATCTTCAGGATGCCAGCCGACCTTGATCGTCTCGCCCCTGGTCAACTTCGACTGACCGAGGGTGTTGCGCATTTTCATGACGAAATCGTCAGAACCTGCGACAGAGAGCCGGGCACGCAGAATGTCACCCATATAGATGACTTCCCTCACCTCGGCGCTGATCGTATGCGCGCCTTTTGGCATCATGTCCGCTTTAAATTCCACGCGTTCCGGCCGGATGGAGACAAGGGTCTTTTGCCCTGCTTCCTTCACATTGACTGCCGTTGCATCGATCAATTCGCCGGTCGTAAGACGCACCAGCGCCTTGTCACCTGACAGTTTCTCGATCGTACCGGGCAGTTTGTTGTTTTCACCGATAAACTGCGCCACGAAACTGTTTTTTGGCCGCTCGTAAAGCTCGTCCGGCGCGTCCAACTGCTGGATCACACCGTCATTGAACACCGCAACACGGTCCGACATTGTCAGCGCCTCACCCTGATCGTGGGTGACGTAAACGACGGTAACGCCAAGACGGCGGTGCAATTCCTTGATCTCGAACTGCATATGTTCGCGCAACTGCTTGTCGAGTGCGCCAAGCGGTTCGTCCATCAACACCAGTTCAGGGTCGAAAACCAATGCGCGGGCCAGGGCGATACGTTGCTGCTGCCCCCCCGACAATTGCGCAGGCCGACGGTTGATGAAGGAGCCCATCTGCACCATGTCCAGCGCCCGCACCACCTTCTTTTCCCGCTCGTCCTTGCCGATGCCGCGCACTTCCAGCGGGAAGGACAGATTCTCCCCCACTGTCATGTGCGGAAACAGCGCGTAGCTTTGAAAGACCATGCCGATACCACGCTTGTGCGGCGGCACATGGTTGATGTTCTGCCCATTGAGGCGGATTTCGCCGTTGGTCGCCGTCTCGAACCCGGCAAGCATCATAAGGCAGGTCGTCTTGCCCGAACCTGACGGTCCAAGCATTGTCAGAAACTCGCCCCTAGGCATCTGTAGATTCAGATCCTTTACGACCAGCGAGACCCCATCATAGCTTTTCTGAACACGATCGAATTCGACAAACGAGCTGTCGGCAGCTGTTTTTACAGAGCTCAAGTTTCGCCCCCCCCTTGGAGCCTTTTGTTTTTTAGCTTTGAGCCAACTAATAGCATGAAAGCACACACTTCAACCCATTTTTGCCAAGTAGTTTGACCGGTTGGGGGCTGGAGTACCAATACAGAGCCACCTCACAACATCTATATGTTGTGGTTATGGATGCCGGACATACCATTGACAACGGAATGGCGTCGCAAGGCCGGCACTTTTCGAACCGTAAACTTTCATGAGGAAAAACAATAACTTCAAAAATCCTCACCCGTCGCATTCTGTAGAACTTGCGCGCCGCCAGCGCAGGCGTCCTTTACCAGTCGGAAATCGCTCGGAAAAATAATTTGATCGAATCGTAGACTATGCATCGATCGAAGCTATCTCACCCGGTCAACGCCACGACCTGGCCCGAAAATACGATATCGGGCCGATCTGGGCCGCCCTCAGCCACGCGCTTTTTGGGTATTTTCCGCCACCATGGAGATCATTTCGAACATGACGGCAGCAGCGGTCAGCGCGGTGATATTGTTTGGGCTGTCCTTGGTCGGCATCATGCAGACCACATCGCCACCGATAATGTTCAGCCCGCGTGCGGCGCGTAAAAGTCCGACCGCCTCGTCTATGTCAAAGCCCTTCTCGCCCGGCTCCAGGTTCGACACGCCGGGGGCGATGGTCGGATCAAGGCAATCGAGGTCAAAGGTGATATAGACCGGCCTTCCGGCCAGAACCTCCCTGCTCTGCGCCACCACATCGGCCAGGCCGCGCTGGCGAAATTCCTTCATGGTCACGACATTATATCCGTAGTCATATGAAGGTTGCAGCCAGTCGAGCGTTCGGGGATGACCGCGCAATCCGATCTGCATCGAGCGTTTCGGATCGACCTGTCCCTGATCGGCCAGATAGGCCCCCCAATGGGCGGCGGATTTCTTGGCGCCAAGAAAGTGGTCGACCTTGGTAAAGACATCCGTATGGGCGTCGAAATGCAGAAAGCTGACCGGCTCCACCCCGGCAAGCTTTCCGCAACCTAGCGCCTGTACAATACCGCCGGTGATCGAATGGTCGCCCCCCACAGAAATGGGCCGCGCGCCTGCCGCGTCGATCCCCTTGTAGAATTCGGTGATGCGGGCAATGCAGTCTTCATTGTCATTGGCGCGGGGAAAGGGCACGTCACCCACATCGACCACCCGTGCCGCGGCCCAAGGATCAAGGCGAAACTCATTATGAACGCGCCGCTGCACGGCGGACACATGGCGCAGGGCGCGCGGGCCCAGATGCTGGTCACGCTCTGTCGTGCCATTGCCGGTGGAATGCGGCACCCCCACAAGCGCTATGTCGGCACCGGCCGCCGGTTCGTTCGGACAACGGAACATGGTGGGAATACCCCACCAATATAGGTTGTTCATCATGGAGCGGTCATGTTCGTCGGCCACGCGCGGTTCCTCCTTGGCTTGCTTGCGGTCGCCGGCCATTTGTTGTGCGCCGCCGCCCCGCTGCCGCAGCTTGTTGCCGCGATCCCGGTCGGTCGCATGACAACACCCGACCCTCGGGCCGTCAAGGGCCGGATCGCCCGGTTCATCGCCATATGGTTCGAAATTAGGGGAAAGTACCTGCAGCCATGCGGCGCCAAGGTGCGGCCGGATCGGCGGGCAGGAAATGGTGCGGATGAAAGGACTCGAACCTTCACGGGAGTTACCCCACAGCGACCTCAACGCTGCGCGTCTACCAATTCCGCCACATCCGCATGTTTCGATTTGGTGCTGGGTATTTAGCGAAGCAGTCAGGGGAAGGAAAGCAGATTTTTCACTGAATCCGCTTTCCTCTGTTCAGTCCCTTGCAGCGGGCGCCGGCGGGCGCCTACCCACCCCTGTCAGTTACCCGCAAGCCCTGTCAGTGTTGACAGAACCGTGCTTGTCGCCTGTGCCGCGGCGCCAAGCGGCGTTTGGCCTGCGGCGGCGGTCTCGGTAGCGGTGGTTTCACTGGCGGCTGGCGCAGCCGCAGCCGTTTCTGTTTCCGGCTCTGCGCTCAGGGCAAAGACCGGGATGGCTGCGGGCGCTTCCTCGATCAAGTCGGAGCGGCCATTGATCGTATAGGCCGCCTTGCGCAACACCTCGACCCGGTCCGGCAAGCCGGGCGCAAAGACCGATTTGCCGCTGCTGTCCGCAGCGATCGCATCCTCATACCAAGCCAGCGACAGGTCGGGACGAACCGTGGTGCCGAACCCTTGGCTCAGGTGATGGCCGACAAGTTCCGAATAGGCGTTTTCACCCAGCGCCGTCAGCAGCAGCGCCGAGGCGATCGCCACATCCATCGCATCGGTCGTATAGCCGACGCCAAGGCAGATCTTCGCGGTTCCGGCAAGCTGCGCCGGCGCCATGCCGCTTTTCACGACAAAGGTCGAGACATCCAGCAACACCTCGTCACGGGTTTTCAGGGACAGGCTTGCCACCTGATCCTTCAGCGCCGGGCCAAAGCCCTTGCACTGTTCGGCGATCTGCGCGGGCGTAAAGCCCTTGATCGAGGCGGCAAGCTGTTCGCCACCCGCCATCGCATAGGTGCGCGCCAGACAGAACTGCTCGCTCAGCGCGAAATTGGCGTCGGTCATGGCCGCAGCGGTGACATAGCCGCCGTTGGTGTTGGTCATCAAGGAGACCTTGTTGCATTGCGAGGCGAGCGAGACCTGCGGCGCGCCCGAGGCAAGGAAGGTCGGCAGCGCCGGTTCGTCACTGACTTCCGGCTCCGGTGTCGCGATCAGTTCCGGCAGGGCGGCGTCCTTGTCTTCAGCCTCCGAAGCGGGGGCCACGGCCATATAGGTCTGGCCGGTGGTAGTTTGCGGCACGCCCATCATTTCGTCGCGCTGCAGTATCAGCATGCCCCGCACACCAAGCGGGCTGGTCGACATGACCTGTGTCACCTGCGCCCCGCCCGCCATCGACCGGTAATAGGCGCCAACCAGTATCGTGCGTTCATATTCGGTGATCTGCCCTGTCGGCGGATAGCCAAGCAGCGCCTGATACTGAGAGATCGCCGCGCGCGACTTGGGCCCGATGGAACCGTCCGGCGTGCCGACCGGATAGCCGAAATAGTTCAGCGCCACCTGCGTTTCGCGATTTTGTTCGCGCTGCGCCGCGGTCTGCGTATTCACATAGACCCGCTTGGTGCGCTGCTTCTTGTTCGCCTCGTTGACGATCACGCCACCGATAATGCCGCCGACAATGCCGCCGACCAGCCCGTCATCCGCCGCCGCGCGTCCAAGCGGGGCCATCACCAATGCCGACGCAAGCGCAATCCGTGTAATTCCGTTCAATCTCATCTGATCCTCCGCACAAATATCTTTTTTCATCTGTGAGAAGAGTAACACTGCTTCGGGCGAATCCAACGATTTCTTGACCATGGGTTGTAGCCCCGCCCCGGCCTTCACCTCAGGCGTAACAGACAACCTCCACCTCTATGCCGTTTTCCTCGACGAAATAGAACCGCCGCCCCGGCTCATAATCATAGTGATCGCCGGGCTGGTATCCGGCCGCGCGGACCTTCGCCTCTGTCGCCTCCAGATCATCGACGACCACGGCGATGTGGTTGAGCCCGGCACGGGTGTCATAGCTCGATTCCGTGCTTGTGCCCGGATTCCCATAGGAAAACAGCGCGAGATAGCTGTCCTCCTCCCCAACATGGACGGTGTGGCCGGTGGTCATGCCCGGCCCCTCCCAACGGACCTTCCAGCCAAAGACCGCGCAAAACATCGCGGCACTTTTCACCGGGTCGGCAACGGTTACATTCACATGTTCCAGTCTCGTCATCGTCATTCCTTTCGGCTTTGCAATCTGTCCGAATCCTGTGTAATTTCTCAAGTTAACTTTAGATCAAGGGGAAATTTTCGATGCCGGCCACAAGGGTACCGCCATCGAATCAGGGGCTGAGCATCGGCGATCTGGCCAGCCGCAGCGGGCTTGCCGTTTCCGCGATCCGCTTTTACGAGACGCATGGGATTGTCAGGCCCCTGCGCAATGGCGGTGGGCACAGGCGCTATGGCAGGGCCGATCTGCGGCGGCTGGCCTTTGCGCAAATCGCGCAAGGTCTGGGCTTCTCGCTGGCCGAGATTGCCAGCCACCTGACCGCCCTGCCCGACCACCGCGCCCCGGACCGGTCCGACTGGGGCAGCATCGCTAAGGGTTTTCGTACCCGGATCGATGCCCGGATCACCGCACTGCAGAAATTGCGCGACGGGCTGGACAGCTGCATCGGCTGCGGGTGCCTTTCGCTCGACCGGTGCCCGATCTATAACAAGGATGACAAGGCCGCCGCCAAAGGTGCGGGCCCGCGCTATCTGCTGGGCGACCGGTCCGAGGATATTTGAATGGTCGAATGGATCACCAGCCCGGGCCTAGTGCCTTATGAAGAGGCCCTGGAAAGGATGGAGGCGCGGGTTGATGCGATCCACGCCGGGCAGGCGGACGAGTTGATCTGGCTTCTGGAACATCCGCCGCTTTATACCGCCGGCACCTCTGCCCGCGTCGAGGATCTGGTCGATCCCGACCGCTTTCCGGTCTATCAGGCGCGGCGCGGCGGCCAATATACCTATCACGGCCCGGGGCAGCGGGTGGCCTATGTCATGCTGGATCTGAACCGGCGCGGCAAGGATGTGCGCTGTTTTGTGCGCTATCTGGAAAAGTGGGTCATCGCGGCATTGGCCGAATTCAACGTTCAGGGCGCCATCCGCCCCGGCCGCGTCGGCGTCTGGGTGGAACGGCCCGACAAGGCGCCCGGCCCCGATGGCAGCCCCGCCGAGGACAAGATCGCCGCCATTGGCGTGCGCATTCGCCGGTGGGTGAGCTTTCACGGGATATCGGTGAATGTCGAACCCGACCTGAGGCATTTTGACGGAATCGTCCCCTGCGGCATTCGCGATCATGGCGTGACGAGCCTTGTCGATCTTGGGCTGCCGGTCACGATTGCTGATCTTGATCTGGCGCTTCAGGCGACTTTCGCGCCGACATTTGCCGGATTGGCCTGCGATCTGCCCGCCGGCTGAGGGGATTGCGCCACGCCCTTGGGGGGTGAGGCAATTTTTCCCAGCCTTATTTACCTTCTTGGATTGCCCAATCGCACCTGTCGAATTATTACGTGTCGCGAAGCCCGGCAAAACCGACGTTGCCGCCGGACAATCGATAATGGGAGATCAGCATGGCCGACGCAGCCGTTCAGGGCCACGACGAACATGGCCACCCCGGGTTCTTCACCCGCTGGTTCATGTCTACAAACCACAAAGATATCGGTATTCTTTATCTTTTCACCGCAGCGCTAGTCGGCTTCATCTCTGTCGCCTTCACCGTTTTCATGCGGATGGAACTGATGGATCCGGGCGTCCAGCACATGTGCCTCGAAGGCGCGCGGCTCTTCGCCTCTGACGAGCCCTGTACATCGAACGGCCATCTGTGGAACGTCATGGTGACGGCCCACGGCATCCTGATGATGTTCTTTGTGGTTATTCCCGCGCTTTTCGGCGGCTTTGGCAATTATTTCATGCCGCTGCACATCGGGGCGCCCGACATGGCCTTCCCGCGGATGAACAACCTGTCCTACTGGATGTATGTCGCGGGTACCTCGCTCGCCGTTGCATCGGTACTAACACCGGGCGGCAACGGCCAGGCCGGTTCGGGCGTTGGCTGGGTGCTTTACCCGCC
>JBARVM010000199.1:0-1718 GCA_049646265.1 Paracoccaceae bacterium | reverse complement strand
GGCTGGATGTCTGTGGCGAGGATGTGCATGAAACCGGTCTCATCTGGGATCAGGGCGACGGAGATGTGCGGGCCTGGCCCGTGCCGGGCAGTCTTGTGGTCATGCACGGTACCAACCCGGTACGGGCAGAGCTGCTTTTGTCTCAGTATACACTCGACGGTCAACCGATGCTGTCGGACCCGCGCCACGCCTTGCAGCGCCAAATCGATGCTCTGGCGGCGCAGGGGCTTTACCCCGCAGGCGCGTTCGAGTTGGAGTTTTTCCTTCTGGACAATGAGCGTGATGCCGACGGGCAGGTCCGTCCGGCCGCGGCAGTTCTGGATGGCCGCCGCTCGCACAAGACCGAGGTCTATTCGGTTGACCATCTGCACGGGATGGAGCCGCTTTTTTCCGACATATACGCGGCAGCAGCCAAGGCGGGCATAAAGGCCGAAACGGTGATTTCCGAATATGCGCCGGGCCAGTATGAGTTGACCTTGCATTACCGCGCCAATGTCATGCAGGCCGCCGACGATCTGGTACGGCTAAAACGGAACGTACGGCTGGCAGCGCGGCGGTTCGGGGTGACGGCCTGTTTCATGGCCAAACCGATAGAGCGTTATGCCGGGTCGGGGATGCATTTCCATGTGTCCTTGCAGGATGGCGCCGGCCGGAACCTTTTTGCCGAAGATGAAGGCGCAGAGGGGTGGACCGATATCCTGCTTCATGCGATCGGCGGCATGCGGGGGACCATGGCGGAATCCATGCTGGTCTTCGCCCCACATGCCAACAGCTGGCGCCGCTTTGCCAACCAAAGCTATGCGCCGGTTTCGACCAGTTGGGGGGTCAACAACCGTTCGGTTGCCTTGCGCGTGCCGGTTGGCAGCAGAGCGGCACGGCGGATCGAACATCGGCCCTCAGGCGTTGATGCGAACCCCTATCTGGTGGCCACTACGGTTCTGGCGGCGCTGCGCCATGGGATCGAGAACAGTATCGATCCTGGGCCGGAGACGGTGGGCAATGGCTACGACGATGACAAGGCCGAAGGCGGCGCCATGCCGCGTGACTGGCGCGCCGCGATAGAACTTGCCGAGGGCTCGGCTTTTCTTAAGGACGCGTTGGGGGCAGAGATGCACAGAACCTTCACCGCGGTAAAGGCGGCGGAATATGCGCGGGTTGCCCGGACGATCTCTGACGTCGATTTTGACCTTTACCTGCATACGATCTAGGCGAGGTCAGGTTTATTGAAAGTCGTCATGGGGACGGGGCGGGTGGTCGGTGCCGCCCCCTAGATACGTCAACGCCCCGTCCGGCGGGACGGGGCGCTAACTGGTACAGCTTTGACGGCAAAATAACCGCATACCTGTAAAATTCTGCCACCTGAAAAATCCGCGGTGACCTTTAACTCAATTTCGCCGTGACCTACCGGGAAATTCCGGCTTTAGCGATCTGGGCGACTTCTGAAAAACTTATCTTCGTAATGTCGTCTCTCTATGGATTATTTATAACCGATCGCATGGTTTCGCCCAACCCCATTAGTTGACGTCTTGGTAAGGTCGAACGAAATTCATTGTTTCGCTCTTCGACGTGGATACTATCTTTTAGACAGTTTTAGACAGGTGAAATGGTTAATTTTGATCATTTGGTCAAAGAACTGAAAATTGCGGCAGAAATGCCTTTTTTCATTTGGTGCTGGTGAAGCGCGGTGATTCTCGGTCGAAAGCGGGCAGGCCCGCTGT
>JBARVM010000198.1:0-3019 GCA_049646265.1 Paracoccaceae bacterium | reverse complement strand
GCTGCATGCCGCCGGTCAGTTCGGCTTTGACCTGACCTTCACCGGCCCGCCGACTCTGGACCCGGACCCGCGCGCCGTGGAATTTGCCCGTTCCAAAGGGTCCAAGGTCGAAATCCTTCGCGATCCTCTGGAGGCGGCGCGGGGTGCCGATGCGATCGTCACCGATACATGGGTGTCGATGCATGACCCCGAAAGCGCCCGCGAGCGGCGCCACAACCAGTTGCGCCCCTATCAGGTAAATGCCGCCATGATGGCACAAGGCAAGTCTGACGCGCTTTTCATGCATTGTCTGCCCGCCCACCGGGATGAGGAGGCGACATCCGAGGTGATGGACGGCCCGCAATCGGTGATCTTTGACGAAAGCGAAAACCGGCTGCATGCGCAAAAGGCGATTCTGCGCTGGTGTCTGGGGGCCTGAGGCGGCCGCGACGCTTCCGCTAGCCAAACCCCGCCCGGACAATCGCGCCGGGCAGGGTTCATGGCCTCTGACAGACCTTCCGTTCGCCCCGGCTTCGCGCTACTTTTCGCCCGGCATCGCGGCGCGCAAGCCGCGATAAAGGGAGAAGCCACCATGTCGATTCATGACGAATTCGTTCCGCCCGTCCTGCGCGGGCTTTCGGCGCTTTCAAAGATCCTCGGCAAGGCCGCGGCCCATTGCGAGGCACGCAAGATCGACCCCGCCGTCCTTTTGGCGGCGCGGCTTTACCCCGACATGTTTACCCTGACGCGGCAAGTGCAGGTGGCCTGCGACATGGTGCGCCGGGGGGGCAACCGGCTGGCGGCGACCGAACCGGCCAATGTCACCGATGACGAAACCGATATTGCCGCGCTGCAGGCCCGCATCGCCAGCACCCGCGACGGGCTCTTGGCCCTGAAACCCGCCGATCTCGCTGGTGCCGAGACGCGCACCGTCACTTTTCCGGTCCGGGGTGGGGAAATGTCCATGGACGGGTCGGCCTATCTGCGCAACTGGGTCCTGCCGAATTTCTATTTCCACTGCGCCACCGCCTACGGGATCCTGCGCCATAATGGCGTTGAACTCGGCAAGGCCGACTTTCTGGCAGGATAGGCGCTATGATCTGACCGCCTGTGGTGACCGCAGGACCGCTGGGCAAGGCCACCGCCGGTTGCCCGCCGCCCCCTTCCACTCTATCACTGTGTCAGGACGGGGGGCAGAAGGACCGGGGGGGGGCAGATGGCAGCGCGCATCGGACTGGTCGGACTGGGCACCATGGGGGCGGCGCTGGCGCTGAACATCGCCGAAAAGGGCTTTGCGATTGCAGTCCATAACCGCACCGCCGCTGTCACCCGCGATTTTCTGGGCTCTGCGGGGTCGCTTGCCGGCCGGATCAGCGGCCACGACGATCTGGCGGCATTCGTCGCCGCCATCGGCAGACCGCGCGCCATTCTGATCATGGTCAATGCCGGGGCGGCGGTCGATCAGGTCATCGCCAGCCTTTTGCCCCATCTGGCGCCCGGTGATCTCCTGATCGACGGCGGGAATGCCGATTTCAACGATACCCGACGGCGCGAGGCGGAACTGGCGGCGCAGCAGATCGGCTTTGTCGGCATGGGCGTGTCGGGCGGGGAAGAGGGCGCGCGCCACGGCCCCTCGATCATGGTTGGCGGGCCGGAGGCGGCCTATGAACCGGTGCGCGATATTATCGAGGCGATCGCCGCGCGCTATCAGGGTGATCCCTGCGCCGCCCATCTTGGCCCGGACGGGGCGGGCCATTTCGTCAAGACCGTTCATAATGGCATCGAATATGGCGACATGCAGATGATCGCAGAGGTCTGGGGCATTTTGCGCGATGGAGCCGGGATGGACCCTGCCGAGGCGGCGGGGCTTTTCGCCAGATGGGACGCAGGGCCGCTCAAATCCTACCTGATCGAGATCACCGGCAAGGTCCTGGCCGCGATCGATCCGGAGACGGGCCAGCCAATGGTTGCAGTCATCGCCGACCGGGCGGCGCAAAAGGGCACCGGCCGCTGGACGCTGATCGAGGCGCTGAAGCTTGGCCTGTCGCTGACCACGGTGGATGCGGCGGTGGCGGCGCGCAGCCTGTCGTCGGACACGGCGCGGCGTGCGGCCGGTGCCGCACTTTTCGCCGGGCCCGCAGGTGGCCAGCATCGGCGGCCCGACAATCGGCCCACGCCCGGCGATCTGCCCGGGCCAGAGGATATGGCCGCCGCCCTTCTCGCCGCCAAGATCGTCGCCTATGATCAGGGGCTGACCCTTCTGGCCGCCGCATCGGACCATTTCCAATGGTCGCTCGATCTGGCGCGGATTGCCGAGATCTGGCGGGCGGGTTGCATCATCCGTTCCAGCCTTCTGGATGATATTTCCAAGGCGGCGCGGCAAGGGTTGCCGATGGGCCAGCTGATCTTTGCCCCGGCCTTTGGCCCGCATCTGAACCTTGGTATTCCGGCCCTGCGCCGCACGGTCGCGGCGGCGGTTCTGGGCGGCCATGCCGTTCCGGCCTTGTCGGCGGCCCTTGCCTATTTCGACCAGCTTACTCATGCGCAGGGCACTGCCGGTCTGATCCAGGCGCAGCGCGATTTCTTCGGTGCCCACGGGTTCGAGCGGAACGACCGCCCCGGCAGCGGCTTTCACGGCCCATGGGCGCTTGCGCCGGGCTGAGCCCCGGTGATTTCCAGTATCCATTGCAGCGTCTCGGCCGCGCCCGCAGGGCCCTTGGGCTTGGGCACCCGGTCCAGTGTCCAGATAGTGATGCGGTCGGACATGGTTGGCCGCCTTTCCATAGGGTTACCCATTCCATGTCGTGACCCCGTCGCCGAGAGAACGGCCTCTTCAAACCGACGCGGGACCGCTAGGTCCCGCGCGGCTTCGCCCTTAGCGTCGGCTCCGCCTCGGTCGGGTCCTCGGGCCAGGGGTGTTTGGGATATTGGCCGCGCATGTCTTTCCTGACTTCGGCATAGGAATTGACCCAGAAGCCCGGAAGGTCCAGCGTCACCTGCACAGGGCGCTGGGCCGGCGACAGAAGTGTGATGCGCAGCG
>JBARVM010000197.1:0-5689 GCA_049646265.1 Paracoccaceae bacterium | reverse complement strand
CCAAGGATATTCGACAGTCAGTAGAATAGTCATGGTATCGCAGTAATTCATGTAGGAAAACTGGAACGGCGAAGGGTCGTTTGCGCCCTGACCTTCGAATTCGTGACGTTTCTCGAATCCCGTCTCCTTTTCTCGGAGCGTGATCGAAAACCGGTCGCTGCCGCCCAGAGGCTCAAGCGAAATCCTGAAGTTCGATGTTTCCACCCACCGCAGCGCGAATTGATGAAGATATGCCTCGTCATCGGCAAAGGCGACAGCTGTGTTCATGATGAAAACAAATGCTGAGAGCAACCAAAGCCTCATTCCGAATCCTCAAACCGCGGTCGCGCGACCGAGAACCGGCAAATCCTGTCAAACCGCCCGCCATCTCGGATTCCGCGCATTATTTCCTGGCGTGCTTCGTAAGTGTTTGTGTATCGGTTGATGCGCCGCGTGATCGAATCGGTTGCCTCATCCGTCAAACCCGCATCCGCCAACGCAGGCAGATCACGATTGAGCCAGAAAAACACCGCTGATCTGACGGCGTAGACCGGCTCTGCTGCCCGGTCCGGTTCGGCTTCGAAATTGATGCCTTCGTCGAAGGCATTCTCGTGCCATTCGGTGAACTCGCGGTAGTTGCCACGACCGGTCAGTTGAAACAGACCTCGTCCTCGGTAGGCCCAGCCGTCCCCACTTTCGATGTCCCCATTGCCGATGCGGTTTGCATAGGCACGGTTGGCAATGGCAATGCGATCCGCCGGATGGTTGGCCGTGCGGCCATACTGCTGCGCCTCTGCTGGCCTATCCCTGAAATAGCTGAAACGGGACATCAAGCCCTGTGGGTTGTAGTTGAGATTCTCTTCGAGGCGTGCATTCGTATCCGCTTCCTGCCGCATCTGGGCCAGGAAGTGGATGAGGCGTTCCCGACTATCCAAACCGCCGGAAACGATCCGCAGGTCAAGCTCACGCGCAATCGCGGCAAGCCTGTCGGAGGGCGCGTCCGGGAAAACCGAAGCAAGGCGATCTCCCGTCAGGATGTCACAAACTGCACCGTCAGGAATACTCTGGGGATCAATGATTGGTTCGGCCGTGCATCGGCAGTTCCAGGCCTCGCCAGGGTGCCCGCCGGCAGGAGGATTGGCCCATGCGAAGACCCGATTATCGTTTTCGGCATGTGCCTCGCGAACACGGGCATCGTCCTGACTGCGCCAGATGTAAGTTTCGAGCTGCAGCGCATCTCTTTGAAAATGGCCGTTCAACGCCTCAGTATATCGCGCGAGGATCGCATTGATGACCGGATCGTTGGGATTGACTGGAACACCCGTTTCGTCCATCCGGTCCGCGACAGAGGTGCGAAGTTGAACTCTGATCTTGGTCAGGTCGACCGACGTAATGTCAATGCTGACACCTTCGGAGCGAAAGCCGTTCAGCCGGGCAACGCCAGCGGCCAGCGCATCGTCGATGATGCCGTCCAGCAGTCGGTCTGGGACCACCGAGAACTTGACTTCCGGTGCCTGAACCGGACCAAGCGGCAAGACGAAGACGCTGTTGCCGCCTGACCTGATCCAGGCCGCAAACTTGCTTTCGTGCCGCATCGGTCCCTCCGCGTCGCTCCCCGAAAGCGGTATCAGGTTAAGGTTGAGGTTGCATTAACCCACCGAACGTGTCGTCGCCTCTGGCAGAGACAGTTGGATTTCGGGGGCGTTCGGGTGGCGGAGCCGAAGGGATTCGAACCCTCGAGACGGTTCCCCGTCTGCACCCTTAGCAGGGGTGTGCCTTCGACCACTCGGCCACAGCTCCGCTGATCCGTTTAAAGGGGGCTGTGCCCCGGAGCAAGGGCGAAATCGCTTAAAGACGGGCGATTACAGGTCGAAGGTTGCAAGCACGGGCACATGGTCGGAAGGTTTTTCCCAGCCCCGGCTGGCGCGCAGGATGCGGCTGCCGCCCGCGGCAGAGGAAATGTCGCCGGTGGCCCAGATATGATCCAGCCTGCGCCCTTTGTCAGCGGCGTCCCAGTCGGCGGCGCGGTAGGACCACCAGCTATAAAGCTGGCCCTCTGGAATGTCCTGGCGCGTCACATCGACCCAGCCGCCCGCCTCTTGCACGGCGGCAAGGTGATCGACCTCGATCGGGGTGTGGCTGACGATCTTCAGCAGGGCCTTGTGATTCCAGACGTCATCCTCGCGGGGCGCGATATTCAGATCCCCCACCAGAATGGCGCGTCCGGGCCGGTCGCGGTGAAAATGGTCGCGCATCTCGGTGAGGAAATCGAGCTTCTGGCCGAATTTCTCGTTCGCCTCCCGATCAGGGATGTCGCCGCCGGCCGGCACATAGAAATTGTGGATCGTGACGCCGTTTTCCAACCGCCCGGCGATGTGGCGGGCATGGCCGAGCTGGGCAAAATCCTCTGATCCCGCCTCCACTATCGGGAGTTTCGACAGGATGGCGACGCCGTTATAGCTTTTCTGGCCACGCGCCACCCGGTGGCGGTAGCCAAGCGCCTCGAAAGATTCGACCGGGATCTGTTCGGCAAGACATTTGCATTCCTGCAGGCAAAGGATATCAGGTGCCTCTTCCTGCATCAGTTGGGTCACGATCCCCTCTCGCAGCCGCACAGAGTTGATGTTCCAGGTTGCTATGGTGAATGGCATGATTTCCCCTGTCTCCTCTGGCGGCTGGCGCAAATTGGCGGCTATTTGCCTGCGGGCGGCCTTTCCCCCTTGAGGGCGCTGCGCCTGCATGCGACATCAGGTCTATCGGTCTTCTTGAGGTATTGCCATGCGCTTTGTCATATCTGTTATTGCTCTTTTGCTTTTCAGCCTGCCGCTTCAGGCCCGCCCGCTGACCGGCGCAGAAAGTGCGAGCCTGGAGAAGTCGGTGGAAAGTTACCTTAGGGCGACCATGGCCGGGAATGCCGAAAAGATCGTGGCCAGCCTGCCGCCGCGTCTGTTGAATGTCTTTGCCGGAACCGCCGGGATCGAGGCTAAACAGGTCGAAAAAGCGTTGATCGAACAGACCCGCACCGTGCTGCGCAAGGGCCGGGTCAAGGATTTCGTGGCGGCCCCCGGCCCCTATGACGGCAATGACGCACGGATGGCCGATGGCACCCCCATCGTCTGGGTTATCGTCCGCACCCAGTTTGTGACAGAAGCAACCGGCCAGAGGGTGCGCAACGACCAGCCCCTCTTTGGCGTGCTTGAGGACGGCAAGTGGTACTTCAGCCGCATTGACGGCCCGCAACAGCAGCAGGTTGTCTCTTTCGCCTATCCGTTCATGGCGGGGCTGGAATTGCCGCCAGCCACGGCGACACCCCTGCAATAGGCCCATTGGCAAAAAAAGGCCCGGGGTTTTACCCGGGCCAGTCCAACAGGGAGGATACCGCATCATAACCCCGATGCGATCAGGGGAACTGTCAGGCGGCGCGATTGTTGCCGCTATGGTGCCAATCTATAACCCCCAGATTCGGTCACAAGAAGGCGAGCGTTTGACGGATCTGGTTCAATTTTTTGTCTAAGCCGATAAATATGCGTCTCCAGCGTGTGGGTGGTGACGCCTGCATTGTAGCCCCAGACCTCGTGCAAGAGCACATCGCGCGCCACGACCGTCTCTCCGGCGCGGTAAAGATACTTGAGGATATTGGTTTCCTTTTCGGTCAGGCGGATCTTCTTTTCACGCTCGTCCACCAGCATCTTTTGCGCAGGCTTGAATACATAGGGCCCAAGGGTAAAGACCGCATCTTCTGACTGTTCATGGGTGCGCAACTGTGCACGGATACGCGCCAACAGCACCGGGAACTTGAAGGGTTTGGTGATATAGTCGTTGGCGCCCGCATCCAGACCCAGGATCGTGTCGGCATCGGTGTCATGGCCCGTCAGCATAAGGACCGGGCATTTCACCCCAAGTTTGCGCAGCTTCTTGCACAGTTCGCGCCCGTCCGTATCGGGCAGGCCGACATCGAGAATGACCAGATCATAGGTTCCCTCCTTGGCTTTTTCGACAGCCGCAGCGCCGGAAGACGCCTCGAACGTATCGAAGTCGTCGGTGGACAGGAGCTGTTCTGACAGTGCCTCGCGCAGATCGTCATCATCATCGACCAGAAGGATTTTTTTCAGATTTGCCATGAGTGAACCTCGTTTGCTGACATTACAGATGATCGACGGGGCGGCATCCGGCAAGATATGCGACAAACTTCTCACGCGGAGTTGTCACAGAGCGTACAAATGTTTCATTTTCTGTCCGTGGCGACTATCTAGGGGCAGTGCCCAAGCCGGAACCGACATGCCTTTAGGACCAAATCCCGCTGAACGACTTAGCCGCGCCCGCGCCGATCTGCGCATGGGGCTGCCGGTGGTGTTGGGTCACGGCACTCACTTTTCCCTGATGCTTGCCGCAGAGGGGGTGGAACCAGCGCGCCTGCAAAAGCTGCGCGATATGGGCAAACCAGTTCTTGCCTTGACCACACGGCGGGCAGAGACGTTGAAGATCCCTGCCTATGACGGCGATCTTGTGCGGATCGAAGTATCACCCGACGTCGATGCGCACTGGATCGCCGCGATGGCGGACCCGAGCCATGATCTTGATCACCCGATGAAGGGCCCCTGCCGCGCCCGGCGGGAGGGGGACGCGCTTTTTGCCCGCGCCGCCCTCAGCCTGACCCGGAGCGCGCAGCTGTTGCCGGCGGCTCTCCTCGTCGAGGTCGATGCGGGCAAGACGCTTGCGCTGAGCGAAGATCTGACCTTTGTCGATCTTGGCCTTGTTGAGGGCGTCGGCACCAATGACTTTCTGCCCATAGCATCGGCGCGCGTGCCACTTGTCGCCTCTCCAGCCGGGCGAGTGCATGTCTTTCGGCCCGAGAATGGTGGCGAGGAACATTTTGTCATTGAAATAGGCTCTCCTCCGCGCGACCGGCCAGTGTTGGCGCGGCTGCATTCGGCCTGCTTCACCGGCGATGTACTGGGTAGTCTGAAATGTGATTGCGGCGCGCAGTTGAATGCGGCGCTGGATCAGATGGGCAAGGAGGGCGCGGGTGTTCTTCTCTACCTTAACCAGGAGGGGCGCGGTATCGGGTTGGCCAACAAGATGCGCGCCTACGGCTTGCAGGATCAAGGGTTTGACACGGTAGAGGCCAATCACCGGCTGGGGTTCGAGGATGACGAGCGTGACTTTCGCATTGGCGCCGCGCTTTTGACCCGGCTCGGCTTTGGCGCTGTCAATTTGATGACCAACAATCCCGCCAAGGTCCGGATGATGGAGGCGGCGGGCATTCGGGTGAATGAGCGTGTGCCTTTGCAGGTGGGCAAGACACGCCAGAATGCCGCCTATCTGGCAACGAAGGCCGCGAAATCCGGGCATCTGATGTGACGGGGCACGATCTGGTCCTGACGCCGACTGGCCTTTGGTTTGGCGGTTGGCGCATGCCGGTTACCATCGGTCGGGCCGGGCTGGTGCGGCACAAGAAGGAGGGCGATGGCGGCACGCCCGTCGGAAGCCACCGGATCATCGGGCTGCTTTACCGGCCGGACCGAATAGCTCGGTCCCGTCTGCCCCTTTGGGCGGGGCCGATTGGTTTGGGTGACTGCTGGTGTGATGACCCCGCGCATCCGGCCTATAACCAACCGGTGCGCGCGCCGTTTGGCGGCAGCCATGAAAGGTTGCGCCGCGCCGATCCAATGTATGATCTGATTCTGCTGACCGACTGGAACTGGCCCGC
>JBARVM010000196.1:0-1733 GCA_049646265.1 Paracoccaceae bacterium | reverse complement strand
AGCCTCTGCCGGGTTGCCCGACGCGTTGCCAGGCTTGGCAAGGACGGCCTTGGTGTCTGCGCTTGCGGGTGCGTTGTTCGGTTCCATTCGGTCCCTCTTTGTTTTTGACCGAATGAATATGCACCCGCCATGCCCGGCCGCCTTTGATCAAGATCAAAAACCTTCCATTTCCCGCGCGCGGCCCCTGTCATCGCCACCGCCCATTCTTGCCCCCCTGCCCTCTCGCAGTCTGATCCGGCCTCAATCAGACCAACAAGAGCAGTCCGCAAGTGGCCAATGATCTGCTGTCCGGCGGCGCGCAGCCGCGCCTTGCCTTCGGGCGAAAAGGCGCAAAGCCCAGATGGCCGGTCTGAACCCTGAGTCACCGATGCTGCGAGCGCTACGAACGACCGGTTTGGCTTTGTGCCTGCAATTCGCTGTAGGGGCAGACATCTTCTTCGAATGGCACATGCCGGCGGCGAAACTGTGTTTCGGTCACCGCTTCCGGGCGGGCGATCCTGTCCATCCTGAAATGGCGAAAATCTTCACGCGTGGGATCCCAACCGACCAGGTACCACAGGGGGGGCAGGATAAGCATGGCTTGCGGCTCGACTTCGCGCTGCGTCTTGCGCCCTTTTGCATCGCAATAGTCAAAGCGAATGAACTGGCGTCCCAGAAAAGCGGTTTCAAACGCGGGCAGCAGGTCCGGGTCCATTCTCCCCATGTCCGAAAGATGTTGCAGCGGCGACAGTTGGCCTATGTGCAGACACTCCAGAAAACTCCGCAGGTCCTTGACCTTGTCCGAGGGCAAGGCTCTTTCAATCTTGGCAAGACCCGCATCGGCAAGTTCAGAAAAAGGGAGGTTCCCCGCGGCCCGCATGGCGGCGACACTGATCAAGAGGGCAAAGACCTCGGTCACCGATAGCTTGGCGTTCGTCTGGACTGACTGTGGATCAAGCTGAAGACCGCCACCACGGCCGACATCGGAATGAATGACATAGCCTTCGTCCCGCAGCGCGCTGATATCGCGCAATACGGTCCGGCGGGATGCACCGACCTCATTGGCAAGGGTGCCAACGGTTGACGTGCCGTTGCGGCGAAGGGTGCGCACAATAGCGTCGTGTCTGAGTCTCACATTCATATCTCTACCCTAGCAAAAATGGTGACAGAATTTGGCACCATTATGCCCTAAGCCGATTCCAGCAACCGAAAACAAGGAGATTGCGACATGGAACGGACAGCAGTGAACCCCTGGGATTGGTCGATCAAGCTTGGCTACAATCAGGCCGAAATGATCGACGGCGCGACGCGGCAAGTGATCTGCGCAGGCCAGACCGCAGTAGATGTCGAAGGCAACCCGCGGCATCCTGGCGACATGCGTGCGCAAATCGGCCTCGCCCTCGACAATCTGGAAGCGGTTCTGAAAGGCGCTGGTATGGATCTGAGCAATGTCGTCAAGCTGGGTATCTATGCCACTGACGTGGATGAGGCGCTGAAGAACTTCGACCTGATGGGCATGCGTTTCGGTCCCCATCGGGTCGCACCACCTATGACGCTTCTGGGTGTGACGCGCCTCGCCATCCCTGGAGTGCTCTTCGAAGTTGACGCGACCGCGGCAGCCTGAGGCGCATCAAAGCGGCCATTGGATGGCGACGTGTCAATGGCCGCTCCGTCCCGCATAGCAGACCTCTGAACCAATAGCTGACATCGCACCGCCCACTCTTGCCCCCCCTGCCCGCTCGTGGTCTAATCCG
>JBARVM010000195.1:0-4883 GCA_049646265.1 Paracoccaceae bacterium | reverse complement strand
GGCGGCGGGGCAGTTGTTGCAGTTCATCGACGGGATAGAGCGGTGGCATAGGCTAACGCTGGTGCCCGAGTATGACCATATCGCGCTGGCGGAGGCTATTCTGGACGAATCTGGCTACACCGCCATGTGGCAGAACGACAAGACGCCGGAGGCACCGGGGCGGCTGGAAAACCTCAAGGAACTGGTCAAGGCGCTGGAAAGCTTCGACAACCTGCAAGGGTTCCTCGAACATGTCTCGCTGATCATGGAGAATGACAGCGAGGATGCGGAGGAGAAGGTCACGATCATGACGCTGCATGCCGCAAAGGGGTTGGAATTTCCGGTGATCTTTCTGCCGGGATGGGAAGAGGGGCTTTTCCCCAGCCAGCGCAGCATGGATGAAAGCGGGCTCAAGGGCCTCGAAGAGGAACGGCGGCTTGCCTATGTGGGGATTACACGGGCCGAGGAGCTTTGCACCATCTCCTTTGCCGGAAATCGGCGGGTCTATGGGCAGTGGCAATCGCAACTGCCGTCACGTTTCATCGACGAACTGCCCGCGAAACATGCGGAAGTGTTGACGCCGCCCGGTCTTTACGGCGGCGGATATGGGGCGGCGGCACCGCCATCGGCCTTCGGCGGCGGGATCGAGGAGCGGGCGACCAAGGCGGATGTTTATAACTCGCCGGGTTGGCGGCGGCTGCAGGGGCGGGCGCAATCGCACGGCCTGTCGCAACCTCGCGCGGCGCGTCACCAGATCATCGATCTTGACGCCATTTCCGCCTTTAGCGAGGGCGACCGGGTTTTTCACAAGAAATTCGGCTATGGCACCGTCGAGGCGCTGGAAGGCGACAAGCTGGAGATCGCCTTTGACAAGGCGGGGGTGAAACATGTGGTGGCGGGTTTCGTGATTGCCGCATCGGCAGTGGATGACATGCCCTTTTAGGGCAACCGGCCCCCAGTCAGCCCTTTGTAAAGCTGCTGCGCCAGATCGTCGCCAGCCGTTCGAGCCCAAGGGCGGCAAGGCCGGCCATAAGCCCCCAAAAGGCGCCCGAGACGCCCAGAATGCTGATCCCCGAGGCCGCGACCAGCAGGGTTACGGCGGCGGGAAAGCGGCCCTCTTCCGGGGTGAAGGCGGCGACAAGCGCACCGATCAAGGGCGCGATCAGGGCCAGCCCGGCGATTGTTGCGATAAGTTGCGGTGGCAGCGCCGAGAGGCCAGCCAGAATTGCCGGACCAAAGAGACCAAGGCAAAGCCAGAAGCCAGCATAGGCCAGCCCGACCCGCCAGCGTTGCGCGGGGTCGGGGTGGACATCCTTGCCAAGGCAGATCGCCGCAGTGATCGCCGCCATATTCACCGTATGGGCAGCGAAAAAGGCCGAGACGGCCGACAAAAGCCCGGTGACGGTCAGGGCCGGGCGCACGGGCGGTTCAAACCCCGCGCCACGCATCACGGCAAAGCCGGGCAGGTTCTGTGATGCCATCGTCACGAAGTAAAGCGGCAGGCCCAGCCCGACGAGCCCGGCAAGGGACCAGTCCGGCGCAACAAAGACCAGACGCGGCAACGCCAGCCCGCCTTCTGGCAGTGCCGTAGTCCCGCCGACGGCCAGTGCGATGCCAGCGGCAAGGGCGGCCAGCACGGCAAAGGCGGGGTTCCAGAGCCGAACCACCATGAAAACCGCAACGATCGGCGCAACAAGCCAGGGGGTGCTGATCATCAGCGCCGGAACCTTGAGGCAAAAGGGTAAAAGCACCCCGGCCAGCATCGCTGCGGCCAATGTCGCGGGCAGGGCGGTGATCAACCGGCCAAGCCAGCCGATCAACCCCGTCGCGGTGATCAAGAGACCCGCCAGCAAAAAGGCCGCGACACCTTCGTTCATGCTCAGCCCCGAACTGGCGGCAATGACCGCGGCGCCGGGCGTCGACCAGGCGAGAACCACGGGCTTTTTTGCCCAAAGGCTCAGGCCCGCGCTGCCAAAGGCGGTGGTCAGGCATATGGCAAAGGCCCAGGATCGCGCCTGATCAGGCGTTGCCCCAAGCGCCGCCGCCGCCGCAAGGATCAGCGCGATGGTCGAGCCATAGCCAACCAGCGCCGCCACAAGTGCCGAAGATATCAAGGATGCCCGCATCAAAGCCCCGCCGGAAGTTGCGGCAGGCTAGCGGTCTGTCAGCGGGGGAACAACTGGGAAAGAAAGCGGGCGGCAATCTTTGGGAGGAAAGATCGCCGCCCCAGTTCCTTCGGCCACAGGGGGAGGAGGTCGGGCCGAGATTCACCGGCTTGCACCGGGAAGGGAGAGCGGCGCGCCAAGGGAGGAGGGCGCGCCGCTTTCATCGCCGCTTAGCCAGGGAGGAGGCGGCAGGGCGGCGATGTCCGGGGGCCGTTGGCCGGGCGGCAGGTGCCGCAACCGTGCCGGACGGAACCCGGGAACGCGGGGGTCGGCTTATTTGCCGTAGGCCGCCTCTAGCGCGACTTTTTCAATCTCCGAACGGTGCAGGCCCAGATCATGCAGATCGCGATCGGTCAGACTGGCCAGCTCGCGCAGGGTGGTGCGATAGATCGCATAGCGGGCGCGGCTTTGGTTCAGATTGGCGAAAATGCCGGCGATGCGGGTGAAAATGCTGGGAGCGGAATGTACAAGTGTCGTATTCATCTTATGCCTCGGTTTCTTTCTTGGCGACGGTTCGTGTCGCTGATGGGATGAAGATGGGGTGAATGCTGCGACTGCACAATAGCGACTCTGGGAATTGCCGCTATGCAGCAAGCGCATAGCAGGGCAATGGAAAAAGTTTCTGGAACTGCAGGGGTTTGCCTAGTCGCCCGCCACCCTGGAAACAGCGGGACAGGCGTTGAATGGCGCGCCGTGTTGCCCGGCCCCCCTTGCCCCCCGGGCTGGAAAGTATCAAACCTGACGCCAGAAAAGCCGACGGGCCGCAAAGCGAAGGAACCACCATGCCGATGACGCGCGAAGATATCATGACCGCCCTGTCGCGGATCACATTGGCCGATGGCGGCGACCTTGTCAGCCGCGATTTCGTCCGCGCCCTGACGGTCAACGAGGCAGAGGTGAGTTTCGTGATCGAGGCGCCGACGCCAGAGTTGGCGCGGGCGATGGAGCCGGTGCGTCAGGCGGCGGAAGCGGCGGTGCGGGCGCTTGGGGCCGCGCGTGTCTCGGCCGTGCTGACCGCCCATGGACCGGCCGCCAAGGCGCCGCCACCCAGCCTGAAGATCGGCGGCCATCCGACACCGCAGGCCGGACCACAACGGGTACCGGGCGTGGAGCGGATCATCGCCATCGCCTCTGGCAAGGGCGGGGTGGGTAAATCCACCGTCGCCTCCAATCTCGCCGTGGCGCTGGCGCGGCAGGGGCGGCGGGTTGGTCTGCTTGACGCCGATATCTATGGCCCGTCGCAGCCGCGCATGATGGGTCTTTCGAAGCGGCCCTCCTCGCCTGATGGCAAGAGGATCATCCCCTTGCAGGCGCATGGGGTCACCGTCATGTCGATCGGGCTGATGCTGAAGGAAAGGGAGGCGGTGGTCTGGCGGGGCCCGATGCTGATGGGGGCGTTGCAGCAGCTGTTGAACCAGGTTGAATGGGGCGATCTTGACGTGCTTTTGGTCGATTTGCCGCCGGGAACGGGCGATGTACAGCTGACCCTTTGTCAAAAGACCTTTGTCAACGGCGCGATCATCGTTTCCACGCCGCAGGATATTGCCTTGCTGGATGCGCGGCGCGGGATCGATATGTTCGCCAAGCTGAAAACCCCGATCCTAGGGCTGATCGAGAATATGTCGGCCTATATCTGCCCCAACTGCGGGCACGAGGCGCATCTTTTCGGCCATGGTGGTGTCGCGGCCGAGGCGGCGGCGATGGGCGCCCCCTTTCTGGGGGAGATCCCCTTGGCGCTCGAAGTGCGGCTGGCCGGTGACGCCGGCACGCCGATTGCCGCGACGGACGGGCCGGTGGCTGATGCCTATGGGGCCATTGCCGCGCGGCTCGTTGCAGGCGGCATGGCCTGACCTGACGGGTAGCAGGCCAATCGTCAATCTCTGAGCGGCTTTTCGTGACGGTGGCGGGCATGTAGCGCCCGGCCGCCGAAGGCGCCGTCAGCCCCGTTTTGCCCTATGGGAATGTATGGGAATGGAATGGGTCGCGCCGGGCGCGATAGCGAATCGCGCGGGCGGCCTTTGCGAATTTCTGCCGGAATCCGCAGGCCTTTTGCTGCTGAAGGCGGGTGATCCACCCTTTGATAGGCGAAATCCGGGTTTGCATGGGAATGGCGGGGGCGAGGAGGAGGCTACACTACATATAGTAGGCCCTCTGAATCAATTGACCATTTCTGCCAGTTTCGAGGAAGGATTTGGGGCGGGACCGGCCCCGGATGGGTGATATTCCCGAAAAATAACTGAATTCCGGTGAAAAAATATGTTGATTCCCGTGAAATCCCGTGCCATCCCTGTCCATACCGAGCAAGCGGACCAAGACAGGGGCACCAAGACCCCACAAGGCAAGTCAGGTTTCATACAGGCACCCGCTTTTTCGGTTGAAGAGATCCGACGCGGCAACGAGCAGACAACCCCCCCAGGTGACCGCCGTAGTTGGACAGACCCAGTGATGGGAACGAGGGCGGCGGATTGGGCAGTGGCAGCAGCCCGGTCCGCCGTTGTCATTCCGGGGCAAGGCAATTGGCCGAACCCCCGGGATGCAAACAGTAAAGGAGCGCGGGCCTTTGGCACGCAGGTTCAGAGGGTCGGACAGGTTCAAGGTGGACACGAAGGGTCGTGTTTCCATCCCCGCCCCCTTTCGCCGTGTGATCGAAGCCTCTGACCCCGATTGGCGCGAGGGGCTGCGCCCCAATATCGTGATGGTCTATGGCGATGCGCGGCAAGACTGGCTCGAAGTTTATAC
>JBARVM010000194.1:0-9301 GCA_049646265.1 Paracoccaceae bacterium | reverse complement strand
GTTTCGCTACGGCTTGCTGATCTTTGACCTTGTTACCATCACATTCATCGTCGCCACCTCTTTCGTGAACCGGGGGCTTGAAACCGAACTTCTCGACCTCCTGATCGGTATCGTGATCCTGTCGGACGTGCTGGCGCGGCTCTGGATCAGCCAGAACCGCTGGCGCGAGCTGCTGCACCCTTACGGCATTGCCGACATTGTCGTGGTCTTTTCACTGCTGGCCCCGCTGATCGGCGAATGGTTCGCCTTTTTACGGGTGGCGCGGATCTTTCGTGTGCTGCGTTCTTATGAAACCTTACGGCGGTTGCGCCGCGATTTCAGCATGTTTCGCGATTACGAACAGCTTATCGTCGCAGGCATCAACCTGTCGCTTTTCATCTATCTGATGACCGCGCTCGTCTATGAAACACAGCACCGGATCAATCCCGACATCCGCAATTATGTCGATGCGCTCTATTTCACCGTCACCACGCTGACGACCACGGGTTATGGCGATATTCTTCTGATCGGCCCCCACGGCAAACTGATTGCCGTCGTGATCATGATCTTCGGCATTTCCCTCTTTGTACGTATGGTTCAGGTGCTGCTGCGCCCGACCAAGGTGGAGCATAAATGCCCAAGATGCGGGTTGAAGCGGCATGACCCGGATGCGGTCCATTGCAAGGCCTGCGGCCTGATCCTGAATATAGAGGACGAGGGGCGCGATTAAGCCCCTCGCGCCCAAGGGCGCCGTCCCCCCCGGCTTGTACCCTTAGCCGCCACTGTGAACGGCCGCCAAATGGCGGGCGAATTCATCGGTGGCCATCAGGGCCCGGCAACGGGCAAAACGCGCGTCCGACCAGACACGGAAATCATCGGCCGGATTGCCGTTGGCCAGCTGGATCAACCCCCAAAGCGTCCAGAGAAGATCGCACATCGCCTTGTAGATCACCATGCGTCCCAGATCGGCGGCGGGGGGCGTGCCCTCGAAATAGGCCTGCATCAGCGCCGCATCCTGCGCCGCGTCAAAGCCACCCTCTACCGACAGATCGCCAAGGTCCCACATCGGGTCATTCATCCCCGAATATTCCCAATCGACGATCCACATCCGCGTGCCCGTATCAAGGAAGTTCTCGCACAAAGGGTCGCAATGGCTGGCCACCTGCGGCAAGGGACGCTGCGCCAGGGCGATACGCACCGCCTCTGCCTCCGCCAATATCTCATGATAGCCCTCCGGCAGGGCCACATCCTTGGTCGACAGGATCGCCAGATAATCATCGATCATGCGGAAAAGATCGAAGCTTGTTGGAAAGACCGCGTCCGACTGGTGCAACCGGCGAAAGGCCGCCCCCGCCCGCGCCACCGCCCCCGGGCGGCTCTTGAAAAGGGCCGGTGTCATGGTCACCGCATTGTCGATGAAACCGGTAACCATCACCCCCCCGTCCGGGTCGGCGTAAAGCAGCCGCGCGCCAACCCCGGCCCGGTCCGCCTCTGCCGCGGCAATCGCCTCGTCAGCGCGGTTGATATAGTCTTCGGTCCCCGCCCCCGGCACCCGCAGAATATACTCGCCGAGCCGGTAAACCCGGTTCGTCAGCCCGCCCAACCGCTCCACCGGCCCATCATAATCCGCCAGCAAAGGGATGCGCGCGGTAAGGGCACGAAGATCATCCATGGCCAGCCTTCCCCCCGTTGTTTTTATTTCCCCAACCTAAGCAACCGGCCTATGATTTCGCAAGCGGCGCATTGGTGGGACCATGACGAAAGACAAACATGACGGGCAGCTTGGCGCAGTCTACAGCGCCCGGGATACAGCGGAAATCGCCAGCATCTATGACAGTTGGGCCGACAGTTACGAGGGCGAAATGGCCCGCGCCGGGTACCGCCACCCCTCGATCGGGGCCGCCCTGATGGCCCGGCACCTGCCCATCGGCGCTGCCCCCATCCTCGATGCCGGTGCCGGAACCGGGCTTCTGGGCGAATGGCTGCAGATCCTTGGCTACCCGGTGATAGAGGCGTTGGATATCTCGCAAGGCATGTTGAAGATCGCCCGCGCCAAGGGCGTCTATTCCGCCTTTCACTGCCTTGCGCTTGGCGGCACCCTGCCCTTTGCCAGCGGCGCCTATCAGGGCATTATCTCGACCGGCGTCTTTACCACCGGCCACGTCGGGCCAGAGGCGATTGACGAGCTGATCCGCATCTGCCGCCCCGGCGGCGTCATCGTCCTGACGGTGAAGGATATGGTCTGGCAGGCCGGCTTTGCCAGCCGCATCGGCGCACTGATCAAGGCGCGCCGTCTGACCCTGCTGGAAGAAACCCCGCCCTATATCTCGATGCCGGGCGAGGCTGGCACATCGCCAAGCCGCGCCCTCGCACTCGAGGTCCGCCCCTAGGGCCGCCCGCCACTACGCAGGGGACCTCACGCGCGCATCAACAGGGCGACATCCAGCATCCGGTTGGAAAAGCCCCATTCATTGTCATACCAGCCAAAAACCCGGATCAACCCGCCCGCCGTCACATGGGTCTCCGGCAGTGCCATGACGATGCTTTCCGGCCGCGCCCGAAGGTCCGAGGATACCAGCGGCCGTTCCGTCGCGCCAATCACCCCGCCCGCTTCCTTCAGAACCCGCATCACCTCTGCCCGGTCGGGCTTGGCGCGGGTCATCACCGTCAGATCGACGGCAGAGACAGAGGCGACAGGCACCCTGACCGCCGCCCCCTCTATCCGCCCGGCAAGGCCCGGCAGAACCACATCAAGCAACCGCTGCGCCGAGGTGGTCGTCGGCACCATCGACAGGGCCGCCGCCCGGCTGCGGGCAAATTCCGGCCCCGGCGCGTCAACTGTAGGCTGGCTGCCGGTATAACAGTGGATGGTGGTCATCCAGCCCGTCTCCACTCCCCAGGTCGCATCGATCAGCCGTGCCAGTGGCGCCAGCGCATTGGTGGTGCAAGAGGCGTTGGAAACGATCCGATGTTCAGGCCGCAAATCCGCCTCGTTGGCGCCAAGAACCAGGGTCACATCGGCGGTTTTCGACGGGCCAGAGACCAGCACCCGCCGGGCCCCGGCCTTTAGCCCTGCCTCGGCAAAGGACCGCTCTCCGCCAAGCCCGGTACATTCCATCACCAGATCAATGTCCGACAGATCCAGCGTCGCCAGATCGCGCGCGCCGGTCAGCCGCACCTTGCGCCCGGCGACATGAAGCACACCTTCCTCCAGCCGGACCTCGCCGCGAAAGGGGCCAAAAACACTGTCATATTCAAAGAGATAGGCCGCCATATCGGGTCGGGCAATATCATTGACCGCAACGATTTCCAGCGCCTCATGGCCGCCTTCCAGCCAGGCCCGCAACACCGACCGGCCGATCCGGCCAAAACCGTTGATCGCAATGCGCATGGTCATCGGGCGGGCCTCCATTTGCGAAAACACGCCTTGTCAGACCATGAAGAACAATGACGCGCAAGGGCAGGAAAGGCCGGTCTGGCGACTAAATTGTAACCGATACAGCCGCTGCGACGGGGGCCTAAACCTCTGCCTCGATGGCCAATCCTTTCGCCTTTGCCTGCCTGACCGCAGCGCTGGCGACGGCAAGATCCTGCAGGCCGACGCCGGTGCCGTCAAAGAGGGTGATCTGGTCGTCGGACTGTCGCCCTTCGGCGAGGCCCGCGATGACGGCGCCGATGGGGGTGATGTCCTCGGGTTTGATCAGGCCGGTGGCGACAGCATGCTGCGCCTCGCCGATGGTGACGGATTGGGCGACCTCATCGGTGAAGACCTTCGCACGCGCCAGCAAAGCTGGTTCGACCTCCTGCTTGCCGATGGTGTCGGTACCCATGCAGGCCAGATGCGTGCCGGGACTGACATGGGCCGACATGAGCGACGCGGCGGGGGAGGAGGTGATGGTCACGATCACATCCGCCTCCACCATCCGCTCCAAGGGCACCGCCTCGAACGGCAAGCCCAGTTCTGCGGCGACCTCACCGAGCTTCGGCAGCATGTCGGGATGATAGTTCCAACCGATTACCTTTTCGAACCGGCGCACGCGCGCGGCGGCGCGCAGCTGAAAGGTCGCCTGATGCCCCGCACCGACCATGCCCAGTACTTTCGCATCCTGCCGCGCCAGCCGGTCGATGGAGATGGCAGAGGCGGCAGCGGTGCGAAGCGCGGTCAGAAGGTTGCCGCCGACCATCGCCGTCGGCCGCCCGGTTTCAGGATCGAAGAGGAAGACCGAGGATTGGTGGTTGATCATCCCCTTCGCGGCATTGCCGGGGAAATAGCCCCCGGCCTTCACCCCCATCACGCCGCCCGCCCGGTCAAGGCCAGACTTGAACCCATATTGGCGCCCCTCGCCCAGCGCCTCGCGGATGACGGGGAAGTTATAGGCCTCGTCCCGCGCCATGGCGGCGAAACAGGCCTCGATGGCGGCAAAGGCTTCGTCGGCTGTGACGAGCCCCGCGATCAGCTTTTCGGGGACAATGAGCATGTGAAGCCTTTCTTACTGCGGCGCCCGCTTTGTCGGGACGGATGCCATACGCGTGCGGGACGGATGCGGGACGGTTTCAATACGCCTTGCCGCGGGCCGAAACCGGCCAGACGGTTTCGACCTTGCCATTCCTGACGCCCACGTACCAGTCATGAACATTGCAGGTCGGGTCGCAATGGCCGGGCACCAGCCGCAGCTTGTCATTGACCTTCAACACGCCTTTTGGGTCCTCGACCACGCCATGTTCGTCCGAGCATTTGATGTATTTCACGTCATCTCGACCATGAACGAAGGGCAGCCCGCTATCGACCGACTGCGCCTTAAGACCAGCGTCGACAATGGCCTTGTCGGCCTTGGCGTGGCTCATCACGCTGGTCAGGATGAACAGCGCGTTTTCCCACTCGCCCTGATCAATCCGCTTGCCGTTTTCATCGAGGATACGGCCATAATCGGCATCCATGAAGGCGTAGGAGCCGCACTGAAGTTCGTTATAAACCCCTGAATTGCTTTCGAAATAATAGCTGCCCGTGCCGCCCCCGGACACAAGTTCCGGCGTGAGCCCGTTGGCCTTCAGCCCCTGCACCGCGTCCGCGACCATGGTAATGGCCGTGTCGAGTTTCGCCTTGCGATCCTCGTACTTGTCCATGTGCTGCATCGCGCCCTGATAGGCCTGAATGCCGGTGAATTTCAGCCCCGGCGCCGCATCGACCGCCTTGGCGATGGCGACCACATCCTGCGTCGTCGTCACGCCGCAGCGCCCCGCGCCACAGTCGATCTCGATGAAGACCTCAAGCGTTGTACCATGCTTCACCGCCGCCGCCGACAGGTCGGCGACATTGGCCAGATCGTCAACACAGACGATGATCCGGCTGCCAAGCTTCGGCAACCGCGCCAGCCGGTCGATCTTGGCCGGATCACGTACCTGATTGGAGACGAGCACATCCTTGATCCCTCCGCGGACAAAGACCTCCGCCTCACTAACCTTCTGACAACACACACCAATCGCGCCGCCAAGGCTTTCCTGCAGCTTCTGCACATCGACCGATTTATGCATCTTGCCATGGCTGCGATGGCGCATGCCGTGGGCCTTGGCATAGTCGCCCATCTTCTTCACGTTGCGCTCCAGCGCGTCAAGGTCGAGGATCAGGCACGGCGTCTGGATATCGGCCTCATCCATGCCCGGCTTGGCCGGGATGTCATAGCCCACTTCGAAATTGGCGTAACGGTCCTGAGCGTTCATCTTCTTCTCCTTAGCCCTGCATCCAGGGCAGTTTGTCCAGATCGACATTGCCGCCGGTGATGATCACCCCGACACGCTTGCCTTTGAAATAATCCTTGTTTTTCAGGATGGTGGCCAAGGGCACCGCCGAAGACGGCTCCATCACCACGCGCAGGTGCTTCCATGTCAGCTTCATCGCCTCGATGATCTCGGGGTCGGATGCCGTGAACATGTCGCTGACGTGGTTTTTCACGAAATGCCAGGTCAGGTCCTTCAGGGGCACCAGAAGCCCGTCCGCGATGGTCTTCGGCGCATCATCCGCGATGATGTGACCGGCCTTGAAGCTTCGATAGGCGTCGTCGGCCTGTTCCGGCTCGGCGGCAATCACCTTGGTTTCCGGGGCCAGCGTCGAGAGCGTCAGGCAGGTGCCCGAGATCATGCCGCCACCACCGATGGGGGCCACAACGAAATCCAGCCCGTCGGTCTGTTCGATCAGTTCCTTCGAACAGGTTCCCTGCCCCGCAATCACGCGCGGATCGTTGTAGGGATGGACGAAATCGCCCCTCGTCTCGGCCTGCACCTTGGCAAATGTCTCCTCGCGCGACGAAGTCGAGGGTTCGCATTCTGTGATCTTACCACCATAACGACGCACGGTGTCCTTCTTGGCCTGCGGCGCGGTCCTCGGCATCACCACGTTGCAGGGTATGCCGCGCAGCATCGCCGCGTAGCTGAGGCAGGAGGCATGGTTGCCGGATGAATGCGTGGCCACGCCCTTGGCGGCCTGTTCGTCGCTCAGGCCAAAGACTGCATTCGTCGCCCCCCGCACCTTGAAGGCGCCCGGTTCCTGAAAGTTCTCGCATTTGAAGAAGAGCTCACAGCCCGCCAACTCGTTCAGATAATCCGACCTGCGGATCGGCGTCCGCCGAATATGGGGCCGGATACGGTCATGCGCGTCCAGCATGTCCTGATAGGTCGGGATATACATGTCCTGTCCCTCCCCTCAGGCGGCGGCCCGGGCGGCTTCGCCCGCGGTATGGCGGTAATACTCCTGTGCCGCTGCGACGCCACTGCCCAGCTTGATCGGATAGCCAAGGTCGGCCATGCACATTTCGGCGACAGCAAGGCCCGACAGCATCATCGCATCCGTCAGGCTACCAAGGTGGCCGATGCGAAAGACTTTTCCGGCAACCTCGCCCAACCCCACGCCAAAGGCCATGCCGTACTTGTCGGCCGCCAACTTAACGATATCAGTGCCGTTGAACCCTTCGGGCACGACGACCGCCGTCACCGTGTCAGAGTATAGTTCGGGCGAGGCGGCGCAGGGACGCATGCCCCATGCGGCAATGGCCCGGCGCACACCTTCAGCGATGCGGTGGTGACGGGCGTACACATTACCCAACCCCTCGTCCTGCAGCATCTGCACAGAGGTCGCCAGGCCGTTGATCAACCCGACCGGGGGCGTATAGGGGAAGCCGCCCGCCGCATAGCTTTTCATCATGTCGCGGAAGTCGAAGAAGGTACGCGGCAGGGTCGCAACCTCCATCGCCGCTTTCGCCTTGGGGCTGAGCCCGAGGATGGCGAGACCTGCGGGCAGCATGAAGCCCTTCTGGCTACCGGCCACGGCGATATCGACGCCCCAGCGATCCATCTCGAAGGGCATGGAACCGATGGAACTCACGCCATCAACGAAGAGCATGGCAGGATGGCCAGCGCGGGTCATCGCGGCGCGGATGCCAGCAATGTCACTGCGAACGCCCGTCGCGGTTTCATTATGCGTGGCCAAAACAGCGCGAATTCGATGCGACGCATCGGCGGCCAGAGCGGCCTCGATGGCCGCGAGGGGGGCACCCTCCCCCCAGGGGGTCTCGATGATCTCGACCTTCAGCCCGTGGCGTTGACACAAGTCGATCCAGCGGTGGCTGAACATGCCAAAACGCGCGGCCAGAACCGTGTCTCCGGGGCAAAGCGTATTGCTGATCGCCGCTTCCCAGCCACCGGTCCCGGTCGAGGGGAAAAGGATAACCTCGCCCGCCGACGTGCCAAACACCGCCTTCACCCCTTCGATGGCCGGCCTGAACAGGCGCGCGAAGGCGGGCGAACGGTGGTCGATCGTCGGCATGTCGCAGGCCTTGCGAATAACCTCGGGGATATTGGTCGGGCCGGGGATAAAAACGGGATTCTGGAAGGACATGGGCGCCTCTTTTGTTGTCCCATGAAGGTTACGGCGCCGCGCCACATTTCGCAATTTTTTCGAAAAAGTATTTCGTTATATGAAAAAATAGGTTTTCCACTTGAAATTTATAGCTTTTTATTTTTTCATACGCCGTATCCATTTTTCAAAAAGGATAATACTTGCGCGATACGGAACCGAAGAGCCGACCGCGCGGGCGGCCGAAAAGCTTTCACGACAAGAGCGCCGAGAACACGGTCCAGTCGCTCGACAGGGCGCTGATGATCCTGCGCACCCTGAGCGAGGGGCACGGGCTGGCCCTGACCGATCTGGCGGAGCGTACCGGCCAGTCGGCGCCAACGGTCTACCGCGCTCTGACCACCCTGCAACATCACGGCTTTGCCGAGATCGAGCAGCCGGGGCAACTTTGGCATGTGGGCGGCGGCGCCTTTCGGATCGGGTCCGCTTTTCTCCGGCGCACCAAGATTGTCGACCGGGCGCGCCAGCCGATGGATCAACTGATGCGCACCACGGGCGAGACCGCCAATCTCGGCATCGAACATCGCGATCAGGTGCTGTTTCTGGCACAGGTCGAAACACCGCAGGCCATCCGCGCCTTCTTCCCGCCGGGCACGCTTGGGGCCATGCATGTGTCGGGCATCGGCAAGGCGCTCCTGGCCTGGCTGCCCCTCTCGCGGGTTGCCGATATTTTCGGCGACAAGGCGCTCGAACGGTTCACGCCCTATTCGCATACCGATATCGCCTCTTTGGCGGCCGATCTGGCAACGACACGCAAACGCGGCTTTGCCGTCGATGATCAGGAAAGGGCCGAAGGGATGCGCTGTGTTGCTGCGCCGATTTTCAACATGTTCGGCGAGCCGGTGGCGGGAATATCCGTGTCCGGCCCTGCCTTTCGCATGGATCTTGTCGACACGCCGCGGCTTGGTGCGTTGGTCCGCGCCGCCGCCGACGAGGTAACGGTTGCCACCGGCGGCCAGATCCCCGGTCACGAAAGTTGAGCGGTCAGCCGTTCCAGAAGCACGTCCAAAAGTGCTGCCGGTCTGGCCGCGGATGAGGCCTCGACATAGGCGCGCAGTTCCGGCGCATTGCCAGAGGGGCGCAGGATGACCTGTCTCTCACCCTCAAATCGGCAGCAAAGAACATTGTCCGGCACGGTAGCCGCTGCGCCACCTGCCAGCTCGGCACCGAAGCCCTGAAACAACTGACGCCGCCGCGCGGGGTCACGGCGCAGCGCCTCGATGGCGGCCTTTGACCGGCTGGCCGGGATATTTTGCAGGCGTCCCGTGGCAGTGGCGATGTCTGGCAGATCAGCCAGAAGCGCGCTGACCGGCATGCGGCGCGCCACCGCCTCTGCCAGCACGGCGATCATCGGCAGGCAGGCGTCACGGCTGAAAAGGGGCGACAGGCTTTGCCCGCCGCGCGTGGCGGCAAAGC
>JBARVM010000193.1:0-3296 GCA_049646265.1 Paracoccaceae bacterium | reverse complement strand
GTTCTGACCGATGGCCAGGGTCGCACGGTGGATTTCAAACAGACGTTGATCGTGCTTACCTCCAATCTTGGCAGTCAGGCGCTTAGTCGCTTGCCAGAAGGGTCGGACAGCGCGGCGGCGCGGGCCGATGTGATGGAAGCGGTGCGGGCGCATTTCCGCCCTGAATTCCTTAACCGTCTGGACGAGACGATCATCTTCGACCGGCTGACCCGTGCCGATATGGACGGGATCGTGCTGATCCAGATGAGGCGGCTCGAAGCGCGGCTGGCGCTGCGCAAGATCGCGCTGGACCTGGACGACAGCGCGCGCAAATGGCTGGCTGATGAAGGCTATGACCCGGTCTTCGGGGCGCGGCCGTTGAAGCGGGTGATCCAACGCCATCTGCAAGATCCATTGGCAGAGATGTTGCTGGCGGGCGACGTGAAGGATGGCGACAGGGTCACCGTCAGTGCCGGTGCTGATGGGCTATTGGTCGGCGAACGGGTGTCGCGGTCTTCGCGGCCAAGGCCGGAGGATGCTGTGGTCCACTGAAGGTGGGGGGTGGGGCGACCCACCCCTTTCGCTTTCACGCCCTTTGTTACAAGTGGCAAACGCGGATGTGAGAGGACTTTATTGGCCAGATATGGCCCGGCGCGCTACGTATCCTGTATGATATTGCAGGAGCGTGCGATGACTTCTTCCTTCAAGACCCGGCTGACTTGGTCCGATGTGACGCCGAAGGCCGCCTTTCTTAACCGCCGTGCCTTCATGGCCGGGACCGGAGCCGGGGTTGGGGCGCTTGCTCTTGGCGGGCCAGCGCTTGGCAAGATAGATGCCCAGCCATCCGCCTATTCGACGGACGCCACACCGAACAGTTTCGAAGAGATCACCAGCTACAACAACTTTTACGAATTCGGCTATGGCAAGGAAGACCCCAAGGCCTATTCGGAGGCTTTCGTCACGGACCCCTGGTCGGTGACAATTGATGGTCTGGTAGATCAGCCCGGTAGCTATACGCTCGACGATCTGACCGCTGGCATGGTGATGGAGGAACGGATCTACCGTTTCCGCTGTGTCGAGGCCTGGGCAATGGTGGTGCCATGGGTCGGTTTTCAGCTGTCGCATCTTCTGGACCGGGTCGGCGTGCAGGCTGGCGCGAAATATGTAGCCTTTGAAACCGTGGTGCGGCCCGAGGAAATGCCAGGGCAAAGGGCAGGGCTTTTACCATGGCCCTACCGGGAAGGTTTGCGTCTGGACGAGGCGATGCATCCGCTGACCATTCTGGCCACCGGCCTTTATGGAGAGCCGATGCCCAAGCAGAACGGTGCGCCGATCCGGCTCGTGGTGCCGTGGAAATACGGGTTCAAGAGTATCAAGAGCATTGTGCGAATCTCTTTGGTGGCCGAGCAGCCGCAGACCAGTTGGAACATGCAAAACCCGCGCGAGTATGGTTTCTATTCGAACGTCAACCCGCATGTGGATCATCCGCGCTGGTCGCAGGCCAGCGAGCGGCTTATCGGAGCGGGGCTTTTTGCCGGGCGGCAGGAGACGTTGATGTTCAACGGCTATGAAGAAGAGGTGGCCGGGCTTTATGCCGGGCAGGATCTGGCGGTCGATTACTGATGGCTGCTCTTGCGTCGATCAACAAGGTGCTACGGCTGGTGCCGCCCCCTGTCATCTATGGCGCGGGTCTGGCCTGGTCGGCCTGGCTTTTCTGGCAGGCCACGACGGGTGCTTTGGGTGTTGACCCGGTCAAGGGGCTGGAACATGCGCTCGGCAAGCAGGGGTTGCAACTGTTGTTGGCCGGGCTTTGCATCACCCCCTTACGTCGTTTTGCCGGGGTCAACCTTCTGCGGTTTCGCCGGGCGGTCGGGTTGACGGCCTTTTACTATATAATACTGCATTTCCTCAGCTGGCTCGTTCTCGACATGGGGCTTTTGTTTTCTCAGGCGCTGGGGGACATCGCCAAGCGGCCCTATGTGACCATTGGCATGGCCAGCCTATTGCTGCTGTTGCCGCTGGCAGTCACTTCGAACGATTGGATGGTTCGGCGGCTGGGCGCATTGCGCTGGCAAAGGCTGCACCGGCTGACCTACCCCGCCGTAATCCTTGGCGCGTTGCACTATGTCTGGCTGGTCAAGGCCTGGCCGCTCGAACCCTTTGTCTATCTTGGGCTTGCACTGGGACTGGTTGCGCTGCGCCTTCGCCGCCCGCCCGGTCTTGCGCGTGCTTTTGCCAGGTAATCGGCAAAGGAATCACCAGGTCAGCCCGTATGATTCTGGGGCGTGGCGAAAAAAGCCGCCTTTTCCGACGCCCACGGCGGGGAATCGGCGCCATTTCCACAGCCCGAAGGGGAAAAACGCTGAATTGAGGTGGCGAGAGTCGCGCAAAGCCCTCCGCCCGGCTCGGCATGGCCCTCAACAAAGGCGGCTTTGCGGCACCAAAAACCGGACAGAGCGAAATCTTATTGCCAATTTGCAGGTCATTTTGTTGCCATCATTGCCCTAACCCCCAGATATTGGGAAAAAAATCGGAGCGATCGAAAAAATGTCAGAAAAGCGAAAAAAAGCCCTTGCGGTCCCCGGCCCGCATCCGTAAATACCGCCTCACCGAAGCGGACAACACTGCAACGGTAGACGGAAACGGCGAAAAGCCTGGAAGTCGAAACGAAAAATTGAGGTACATGCAGGCGGGCGCGCCAAGTAAGATAGGGCGCTACCGGTTGATTTTGTCTCTCACGCTCTTTGAAATCGCTGGTTACTGAAGAGATATGTGGGCGGTTTGGTCCTTTCGATGGATCGAACGCTGCATATCGGCTCACTAGGGTTCGCCCGATGATGTGAGTGTCAGCTTCACTGTTTGACGGACACCGTTCTTCGGAACGTTGTACATCAAACGGTAGACACCTGATCTAGGTCAGGTGCAGATGTGCAGAGGTTCATACGTCAAGGATAAGCGAGCAATCGCTTTTCAACTTGAGAGTTTGATCCTGGCTCAGAACGAACGCTGGCGGCAGGCCTAACACATGCAAGTCGAGCGGGACCTTCGGGTCTAGCGGCGGACGGGTTAGTAACGCGTGGGAATATACCCTTTGGTACGGAATAGCCTCGGGAAACTGAGAGTAATACCGTATGTGCCCTTCGGGGGAAAGATTTATCGCCAAAGGATTAGCCCGCGTTGGATTAGGTAGTTGGTGGGGTAATGGCCTACCAAGCCTACGATCCATAGCTGGTTTGAGAGGATGATCAGCAACACTGGGACTGAGACACGGCCCAGACTCCTACGGGAGGCAGCAGTGGGGAATCTTAGACAATGGG
>JBARVM010000192.1:0-3006 GCA_049646265.1 Paracoccaceae bacterium | reverse complement strand
ACGGCTGGATGGAAGACTGGCTGCAATGCGAATGGTGGGATTGGAAGGTCTATACCGCCAATCTGACCGAACAGTTCGCGCAGGTGGCCGTTGTTGGCCCCAATGCCCGCAAGCTTTTGGAAAAGCTGGGCGATATGGACGTATCGCGCGAAGCCTTGCCCTTCATGGAATGGCGCGACGGCACGCTCGGCGGCTTCCGTGCGCGGGTTTTCCGCATCTCATTCTCGGGCGAGCTTTCCTATGAGATTGCGGTGCCCGCCAGCGAAGGTCTGGCCTTCTGGGAGGCGCTGCATCAGGCCGGGCAGGAATATGGCCTGATGCCTTACGGGACCGAGTGCCTGCATATCCTGCGCGCCGAAAAGGGTTTCATCATGATCGGCGACGAGACGGATGGAACGGTCATCCCGCAGGACCTCAATCTCAACTGGGCTATTTCGAAGAAAAAGCCCGACTATCTGGGCAAACGCGCGCAAGAGCGCAGTTTCATGGCCTCTGCCGACCGCTGGAAGTTGGTCGGTCTGGAAAGTCTTGACGGATCGGTGATTCCCGATGGCGCCTATGCCGTGGCCGACGGGGTAAACGCCAATGGCCAGCGCAATACGCAAGGGCGCGTCACCTCCAGCTATTATTCGGCCAACCTTGGGCGCGGTATCGCCATGGGGCTGGTCAAGCACGGGCCCGACCGGATGGGCGAGGTGATCGACTTCCCGATTGACGCCACACGCACCGTCAAGGCGCGTATCGTCGATCAGGTCTTTTACGACAAAGAGGGGGCGAAGCAGAATGTCTAAGGCAATCAGCGCACTTGGCGGTAAAAGTTCGACCGGATTTGTCGCAGTCAGCGATGCGGGTCTGCAAGGGATGATCACCCTGCGCGGCGATCTGAAAAGCGCCAAGGTGAAGAAGGCGGTCAAGGCCGTAACCGGCTGCGAAATGCCCGAGATGCGGCGGATCGTGGAAAAGGCCGGCAAGGCAGCCGCCTGGCTTTCTCCGGACGAATTGTTGCTGCTTGTCCCCTATGTCGATGTGCAGGCAGCGGTTGCCGCGCTGGAAAAGGCGCTCGCGGCGGAACATGCGCTTGTTGCCGATGTCTCTGACGCGCGGGCCATGTTCCGCATCAAGGGCGACAAGGCTGACGAGGCGCTGATGAAGCTTTGCCCTGTCGATTTCTCCAGCCTTGCCGAGGGCGAGATCCGCCGCACCCGTGCCGCACAGGTCGCGGCCGCCCTGTGGAAATCGGCGGCGGACGAATTCACCCTTGTCTCCTTCCGTTCGGTCGGCGCCTATGTCTTTGGCACGCTGGAGGTTTCTTCGCGTCCGGGGGCAGAGATATTCTGATCCGGGGCTTGGCTGCCGCGCCGGCTGGCGCCGGGGCTGCCAGCGCAGGCTGACCCCCGCGCAGGAAGCGGGCCGGGCGCTTCTGGTCTTGACCTTGGCGTCTATCTGGCCCCTATGCTGGGGGGAATAAATTGTTGGAGAATAGCCATGTCTTTCACCCTTCCCGATCTTCCCTATGCCCATGACGCGCTTGCGCCCCTTGGCATGTCGAAAGAGACGCTCGAATATCACCACGACCTGCACCACAAGGCCTATGTCGATAACGGCAACAAGCTGATCGCCGGAACCGAGTGGGAGGGCAAAAGCCTCGACGATATCGTGCGCGGCACCTATCAGGCGGGCGCCGTCGCGCAGAACGGCATTTTCAACAATGCCAGCCAACACTGGAACCATAACCTCTTTTGGGAGGTGATGGGGCCGGGCGAGGGCAAGAAGATGCCCGGCGATCTGGATAAGGCGCTGGTTGAAAGCTTTGGGTCGGTTGCCAAGTTCAAGGAAGATTTCACCGCTGCCGGCGTCGGTCAGTTCGGTTCGGGCTGGTGCTGGCTGGTCAAGGACAAGGATGGCGCGTTGAAAGTCACCAAGACCGAGAATGGGGTGAACCCGCTGTGCTTTGGCCAGACCGCACTTCTTGGCTGCGATGTGTGGGAACATTCCTACTATATCGACTTCCGCAACAAGCGGCCGGTCTATTTGGGCAATTTCCTTGATAAGCTGGTCAATTGGGAAAATGTCGCGGCCCGCATGTAAAGGGGCCGCACGGGCAGCCCAGCCTGGCTGAACAGAGATAACCCGCCGGTTCCGCCGGCGGGTTTTTCATGCCCGCCTCAGGTGGCAAAGGCTGCGACAAGGGCGCGTTCCAATGCAGACGGGTCCGCAACCACAGTCAGGAAGTCCTGCAGGCTCCGGTCGGCGAATCCCTCGTCAATGATATGGGTGATCAGGGCGAGCAGAGGATCCCAATAGCCAAGACTGTTCAAAAGGATGATCGGCTTGTTGTGCAGGCCAAGCTGGCGCCAGGTCAGCACCTCGAACAGTTCATCCAAAGACCCTGCGCCACCGGGCAAGAGGAGGATGGCGTCGGCATTCATGAACATCACCTTTTTGCGTTCATGCATGGTCTCGGTAACGACAAGAGTGGACAGATCGCGTTTGCCCACTTCCAACTGCATCAGATGGGTGGGAATGACGCCAAATGTCTGGCCTCCAGCGGTCTGGGCGGCGCGTGCAACCTCGCCCATCAGGCCGACATCGCCCGCACCATAGACCAGTCGCCAGCCGTTTCGCGCCAAGAGTTCCCCCGCGGCTCGGGCGGCATCAGTATAGGCGGCAACCTTTCCGGGGCGGGCCCCGCAAAAGACGCAGACAGATTTCTGGTGGCCGCTCATGTCAGACCTGCTTTCATCGGAATAACGCCTTCATGGTTTCTTTGACCGCTGATAACGGCCTTGCTATGGTTGCTCAAGTGCGGCCGGTCAGGCGAAGGATCGTCGACCGGGGCAGGGGACGCAAGGGTGAGGTAGGACATGGACGAGGGCAATGGACCTGCGCAGGCAGGATCGGGGAATTTGCGCTGGATAGGTGGCGTGATCGCCGGGGTGGTGATCGCCCTTTCGGCCTGGTTCTGGTTCGACCGGTCCGGAACGCCCGAGGCTGAGACTACAACAG
>JBARVM010000191.1:0-5002 GCA_049646265.1 Paracoccaceae bacterium | reverse complement strand
TGCAGTCCGCCTTTGGCGATTCCGGTCATACGACCTTTTTCATCAAGTCAGAGGCGGATTTCCGCAAGCATGAACATGAGATTGTCGGGCAGGGCGAGATCAAGATCATGAAGCGTATTGACTGTCGGGGTTCCGCCATCGAAGCCTGCGCCACAAGCGAGGGTACGATCGTTGGCCCGCTGATGACCGAACTGGTCGGGTTCAAGGAACTTACCCCCTATCGCGGCGGCTGGTGCGGAAACGAGATTTTTTCCACCGCCTTCTCACCCAAGGTTCGCGAAAAAGCGCGTGATCTGACCTTCAAGTTCGGTGAGCAGCTGCGCAAGGAAGGCTATCGCGGCTATTTCGAACTCGATTTCCTGATCGACAAGCGCACAGGCGAAATTTGGCTGGGAGAGTTGAACCCGCGCATCACCGGCGCCTCTTCGATGACGAACCATGCGGCCTTTGCCCATGCCGATGCGCCGCTGTTCCTGTTCCATCTTCTGGAGTTTTCCAAGGCGAATTTCCATCTGGATGTGGACGAGCTGAACGACCGTTGGGCCAATTCCGACATGATCGACGGTTGGAGCCAGATGGTGATCAAGCACACCGATGATACGGTCGATATCGTCTCTGCCTCGCCCCAGACAGGGATCTACAAGATGCTGGCTGATGGGCGCGTGGTCTATGACCGGTTCGATTATCACCGCCGTGCGGTGGAATCGGAGAATGAAGCCTTCTTCTTGCGGATCATGAAGCCGGGTGATTATCGCTACGAGGGGGCAGACCTTGGTATTCTGGTCACCCGTGGCCGGTCGATGACCAACGGTTTTCAGCTGAATGAACGGGCCAAGCGCTGGATCCATGGGATCAAGTCGGCCTTTGCCGCCAATCCCCTGCCGATGGTAGAGGCGGGACCGGTCCTGGCGGACCCAACCTTCAAGATCATGTAATGGATCTTTGGTGGCGCGCGATATCCGAGCAAGAGCCCGGCCCGAAATGGGCCGGGCTTTTCGCCGAGCTTTGGCCCGCCTACAAGAAATGGTGGCTGCGCGAAGGGGCGGATGCACGGCCGACCTATCTGGAAAGCATCAGGATGCTCCGGGCGCATATGCCCGAAATCATGCCACTATACGAAGAGCTTTGCGCGCTGGCAGGCGGTGGCGATCTGGCGGCGCGGTTTCTCAGCTTTTACCGCCCGCCACCCTATCTGTCGGGGTGCAGTCAGGCGGTCTGGCCGGGCAAAGAGCCGGTTCTGGTGCGGAACTACGATTATAACCCCAATGCGTTTGAGCGGATCATCCTGCAGACCGGCTGGCAGGGGCGCAAGGTGGTGGGCGTCTCTGACGGGCTATGGGGCGTGGTTGACGGGATGAACGACGCAGGGTTAGCCCTGTCACTGACCTTTGGCGGGCGCCGGGTGGTTGGCGATGGTTTTGGCGTGCCGCTGATCCTGCGCTATGTGCTGCAGACCTGCGCCACGGCGGCAGAGGCCGGCAAGACCCTGGCGCGCATCCCGACGCATATGAGCTATAATGTCACCGTTCTCGACCGCAAACATAATTTCCTGACCGCTTTCATGGCGCCTGACCGCCCGGCAACCCTGACCCATGTGCCCGTCGCAACAAACCATCAGGCGCGGGTGGAGTGGGACGCCCATGCGCGCATGACCGCCTCTGTCGAGCGGGAGCGGTTCTTGCTGCAAAGGCTGACCCTGCATGTCGAGCCGGAAGAAAAATTCATCAACGCCTTCCTGCGCCCACCGCTTTACTCCACCGCCTTTGATCGCGGTTTTGGCACGCTATACACCGCAGTCTACCGCCCGCGCCTGGGGGAGATGGAACTGCGCTGGCCAACCGGTGGCTGGGCGCTGAACCTTGCTGATTTTGCCGAAGGCAGCCGCCTGATCGCCACACCCGGCGTCAGAAAACGCAGCGCCTGAACAGCCCTTGCCCCTCAAGACCCCATGATCCGCTTGCGCCTTTCCTGCATTCGCGCATTGGCGGCCTCTGTCCCGTCATGGAAGGAGCCGAACAGTTTGTCCCACGGAATTTCGAGAGAGCCGTAGTTACATTCGAAATAGCGGTGGTGCATCTGATGGTGAAAGGTGCCGAGCTTCAGCCGGTTCTGATCCTTGATCACCAGCCCTTCAAAGCCCGTATGGGTCGTGGCGGCGGTCAGCGTGTAATATTGAAGGTGAAAGAGGATATGCAGCGGGTGGGCCGCAACCACCCAATGGATCAGAACTGTGCCAAGATAGATCACATGTTCTACCGGATGCATCGACAGGCCCGACCAGGGGCCCACATTGATATTGCGGTGATGCAGTGCGTGAACGTGCCGGTAAAGGAACGGCACATGAAGCAGGCGGTGAATCCAGTAGAAATAGAAACTTTCCCAGACCGGGATCAGCAGGAAAAGGCAAAGAAACCACACCGGATGCGCGGCCCAGGTCAAAAGCGGCGCATAGCCGTTGGCAAGCGCCCAGAACATCAAGACCTCATAGCCGGTCCAGACCAGAACGCCGCTGCCAAGGGTCCAGAACATATTGTCGCGGATCTGGCCGCCAAGGGTGAATTGCCGACCGTTTTTCATCAGCGGGCGCGGATCATATTTCAGTCGCTGGCCCTGTTTGGTGAAGCTGTAGAAATAAAGATGCAGCCCGCCCGCCACCGCTGTCATCAGGATCAGGTTGCGTAGATAGATTTCCGCGATCCAGCCCGGGGCAAGGGTTCTTGTTTCCTCCAGCGAGGGTTGGAACCAGTAGAAAGAGACCAGGGTGATCCCGACGATGATCAGTTTTTCCGTGATCAGGAACCACGAGTTCCAGACCCATGCCAACATGTCGAGGGGTCGGGGTGGCCAGCGAAAAAACGGAGACACCTGAATGGGTACAGGCGGCACATGGCTCCAGCCTTTCAGCGGGGCGTCTGGCATGGGTGCACCTTTCTTCGGGGGCTGGCCAGAAGTCTGCGGCAATGCGGCCTTGGTGAAAAGCATTATTGCCACGGGTGCCCGACTTGCCCTGTCCGGCGACCATTGCCGCCGGGGCGTCACTGCCGGGGCGCAATGGCCCTTTTCTTCCAGAAATCGGGGAGTTGGTTGGCTGGGGCGCCAGGATTCGAACCTGGGTATGTCGGTACCAAAAACCGATGCCTTACCACTTGGCGACGCCCCAACTCGCGGCGGTACTTACCGAAGCCGCAGGCGCCCTGCAAGCCTAAAAGCACAAGCTTGCCCGTTGATTGGAAAGGGCAGGGGCGCTATCGGTGGGTATGCAATCTTGTGATGTCCTGATCCTCGGTGCAGGGGCCGCTGGCCTGATGTGCGCGATAGAGGCCGCCCGGCGCGGGCGGCGGGTCATTGTGGTCGATCACAGTGCCGCTGCAGGCGAAAAGATCCGCATTTCCGGCGGTGGCCGCTGCAATTTCACCAACCTCTCGATCGCGCCAGAGCGATTCTTGTCGGCCAACCCGCGCTTTGCCTTGTCCGCGCTCAGCCGCTTTACGCCCGATGATTTCATCGCCCGCGTCCGAAAGGCCGGCATCAGCTTTCACGAAAAGACACTTGGCCAGCTTTTTTGTGATGGATCGGCACGGCAGATTCTGTCGATGCTGCTGGGTGACCTTGCGGCGGCGGGCGGGCAGCTGATGTTGGCAACGTCGGTGCAGACCATCGGCCATGACGGGCGGTTTCAGGTGGCAACCAGTCAGGGCCGCCTGTCGGCCGATAGTTTGGTGGTGGCGACGGGCGGGAAATCCATTCCCAAGATGGGGGCCAGCGGCCTTGGATATGAGATTGCCACGCAGTTTGGCCTGCGCCTAGTGCCAACCCGGCCCGGTCTCGTGCCGCTGACCTTTGCCGAACAGGATCTGGCGCGCTGGCGGCATCTGGCAGGCCTGTCGGTCACGGCCCGGGTGGCGCAGGGCAAGGTCGGCTTTACCGAAGGGCTGTTGTTCACCCATCGCGGGCTTTCCGGCCCCTCGATCCTGCAGATAAGTTCCTATTGGCGCGAGGGGCAGGGGCTGGCCGTCGATCTGGGGCATGGGCAGGATTTGGCGCAGCATTTGGCGACAGCACGGCATCAGTCAGGCAAACAGTCGCCCGCCCGGGTGGTCGGCCAGATCCTGCCCGAAAAGCTGGCGCAGACGATCGTCGCAGGGCTTGGGCTTGAAGGGACGCTGGCAGATCAGCCCGGCGCCAAGCTTGCCGCCCTGACAGAGGCCGTGCATCGCTGGCAGGTTCGCCCCGTCGGCACCGAAGGTTACCGTACCGCCGAAGTGACCCTTGGCGGCGTCGATACGCGCGACCTTGATGCGCGCAGCATGGAGGCGCGCAGCCAACCGGGCCTGTATTTTATCGGAGAGGTTGTCGATGTTACCGGTTGGCTCGGCGGCTACAACTTCCAATGGGCATGGTCATCAGGCTGGGCCGCCGGGCAGGTCGCCTAACGCGCGCCCGCCCTTTCCACCATGATACGGCCAATGAAGTTCAAAAGTATCTGCGCGGCGAGAATCGCCGTGGTGCCTGTATGGTCGTAATCCGGCGCCACCTCGACCAGATCGACGCCAATCACCCTGCCGCGTTTTACCAGCCCCGCCAAAAGTTCCAATACCTCATAATAAAGAAATCCACCGTGGCTGGGTGTACCGGTGCCGGGCGCGATAGAGGGGTCGAACCCGTCGATATCGATGGTGACATAATAGTTCACGCCTGCGGGGATACGGTCCAGCACCGCCGCGACCCCCATAGCACGCAGATGGCGCACCGACAGGATGTCAGAACCCATGGCGCGGGCGTCATCATAGCCCGACTTGGCGGTGGAGGAGACATTGCGGATACCGATCTGGCTAAGCCCCGTAACATAGGGCTTTTCCGCCGCGCGGCGCATGGGGTTGCCGTGGCCATAGCGCACGCCATGGCGTTCATCGACAAAGTCAAGATGTGCGTCGATCTGGACAAGGTGAAATGGCCCCTGATCGGCAAAGGCATTGATGCAGGGAATATTGATCGAATGGTC
>JBARVM010000190.1:0-3997 GCA_049646265.1 Paracoccaceae bacterium | reverse complement strand
TTTGCAGCGCTATGCGACCGACAGTCTGATGGATCGCATAATCCACCCCTTTCGCCGCGCCAAACCGACGGGAAAAAAGGTTGCGGTGGTCGGTGCGGGCCCCGCGGGCCTTTCGGCGGCACATCGGCTGGCCATGCATGGTCATGAGGTGGTGATTTACGAGGCGCGGCCAAAATCGGGCGGTTTGAATGAATATGGCATCGCCAGCTACAAGGCACCGGGCAGTTTTGCCGCGGATGAGGTGGCCTGGCTCTTGCAGATCGGCGGTATCCGGATAGAGACGGGCAAGGCCATTGGTCAGGGCTTATCGCTTGAGGGGCTGCGCAAGGACCATGATGCATTGCTTCTGGCGGTCGGCCTAGGCGGGGTGAATGCCCTGCGGGTAGAGGGGGAGGCGCTGGACCAGGTGGTCAACGCCGTCGATTTCATCGCCGGGCTGCGGCAAGAGCCGGACAAGTCGAAACTGTCCATCGGCCGCGATGTCGTGGTCATCGGCGGCGGCATGACCGCTGTTGACGCCGCCGTTCAGTCAAAACTGCTTGGGGCGGAAAACGTGACCATCGCTTACCGCCGTGGCAAGGAACGTATGTCGGCCTCTTTGGTCGAGCAGGAACATGCCACCCATTCGGGCGTGCGGATCCTTTACAATGTGGCGCCGGTGCGCATCACCGGCAATGGCCATGCACAAGAGGTCGAATTCGCCTATACTGAGGAAGGCGCCAAAGGGCTGCAGATGTCGTCCGAGACCTTTCGCCTTAAGGCCGATCAGGTGATGAAGGCCATTGGCCAGACCCTGGACGGCGCGCCAGAGGCGCTGACGATCAGCGGCGGCAAGATCGCCGTGACCGGTGCAGGGCGCACCTCGGTCGGCGGGGTCTGGGCGGCTGGTGACTGTGCCAGCGGCGGCAATGACCTGACCGTGACCGCCGTGGCAGAGGGACGCGATGCCGCAGAAGACATTCATAGAAGCCTGATGGGCTGAAGGAGCAACCATGGCAAATCTTCAAACCGACTTCATCGGAATCAAGTCCCCCAATCCCTTCTGGCTGGCTTCGGCCCCGCCCACCGACAAGAAATACAACGTCGAGCGCGCCTTCGAGGCGGGCTGGGGCGGTGTCGTCTGGAAGACGCTCGGGTCAGAGGGGCCGCCCGTCGTCAACGTCAACGGCCCGCGTTACGGCGCGATCTGGGGGGCGGACCGGCGGCTTCTGGGCCTCAACAACATCGAGCTGATCACCGACCGTCCCCTGCAGGTGAACCTGCAGGAAATCAAGGAGGTCAAGCGCAAGTGGAAGGATCGGGCGCTGATCATCAGCCTGATGGTGCCCTGCGATGAGGAGTCGTGGAAGGACATTCTGCACCGGATCGAGGATACCGAGGCCGACGGGGTGGAGCTCAACTTCGGCTGCCCGCACGGGATGGCCGAACGCGGCATGGGGTCCGCCGTCGGGCAGGTGCCGGAATATATCGAGATGGTCACGCGCTGGGTGAAGCAATATAGCCGCATGCCTTGCATCGTGAAGCTGACGCCCAATATCACCGATGTGCGCCGCCCGGCAGAAGCGGCAAAGCGCGGCGGGGCCGATGCGGTGAGCCTGATCAATACGATCAACTCCATCACCTCGGTCAATCTTGACCTTTTCGCGCCTGAACCGACGATTGACGGCAAGGGCACGCATGGCGGCTATTGCGGCCCTGCGGTCAAGCCCATTGCACTGAATATGGTGGCTGAAATCGCCCGTTCGGCGGAAACGCGCGGCCTGCCGATCTCTGGCATTGGCGGGGTGACCACATGGCGCGACGCGGCGGAATTCATGGCGCTTGGCGCGGGCAACGTGCAGGTCTGTACGGCGGCGATGACCTATGGGTTCAAGGTCGTGCAGGAAATGATTTCCGGCCTGTCACAGTATATGGATGAAAAGGGCATGAGTTCGACTGCCGATCTGGTCGGGCGCGCGGTACCCAATGTCACCGACTGGCAGTATCTCAACCTGAACTATGTGACCAAGGCCGTCATCGATCAGGATGCCTGTATCAAATGCGGCCGTTGCTATGCGGCTTGCGAAGATACCAGCCATCAGGCCATCGCCATGTCCGACGACCGGGTCTTTTCGGTCATGGAAGACGAATGTGTCGCCTGCAACCTGTGCATCGATGTCTGCCCGGTTGAAAACTGCATCACCATGCGGGAACTGGAACAGGGAGAGGTCGACCAGCGCACGGGCCGCAAGGTCAGCCCCTATGCCAACTGGACGACACATCCGAACAATCCGTCGGCCAAGGCGGCCGAATAGGCCGCTAGAGCTGCAGATCGGTGGCTGGCCCGGCATCTGACGCGGCAGAGCTTGCAGCCACAATGGCCCAACCATCCTGTCCACCCGCCGGGTGGACAGCTCTGCGGGCCAGGGGGGCGTCCGCGGCGTAACTGGCTCTTTCGGCTTCCTCATCTCCCGCACCCGCTTTGGCGGCAGGTCCGGCTGCCGCCGCCTCTTTTTGCAGCCTTTCGCGTTGCTCCTGGGCTTCCAGCACATTCGCTTCGAAGGTCGGGGGCGGTCCGGTCGGCGGGTCGGGGTCCGGCAAAGGCTCTATCTTGCCCGTCGGCGATTGCGGCGTCTGGCGGGGGCGTTGCCAGTCGGTATCATTTCTGCTGCCGCCCGCTCCGCCGCTGGCCGCGACGGTCACCGGATCGACCGGCTTTGTCACTTTAGACTGATGCACAGGTCCGGCGAGCGGCTGCAGCGATAAGACGAACTCTACCATCTCCCATTCCTTTCACGCAGGGTGGCCAACAGGCAGACCGTGGGTCCACCGCTGCCAGTTTCCCGCGCGGCCCTTAAGCAAAGGTGAAGAAGACTGGAATTCGGTAATGTTGGTTAAAGGGCCATGAACCGCGGCGATTAACGCGACCCGGTCGCCGGGGGAGATGCGGCCGTTGCGGGGTTATCGCACAGAAGGCGTGAAAAAAGCATTTCCAGAAAATCATGCGCCTCGGCAAAGGGATCATGCCCTTCGCCCAGCACGGCGCGCACCTGCACGTCGAAATCGGCGTAATGCTGGGTCAGCGCCCAGATGGAGAACAGAAGGTGATGCGGGGGCAGGGGGGCCAGCTTGCCCGCCCTTTGCCAGGCCGCGATCAGCAGACATTTCTCATCGACCAGTTCTTTCAGCTCGCCGGTCAGGGCAGGCATGATCCGCGGCGCACCCTGCAGAATCTCATTGGCAAAAAGCCTGCTTTCGCGGGGAAAGTCGCGGCTGAGGTCCAGCTTGCGCCGCACATAGGCAAGGATTTCCTCTTGCGGGTCGCCGTCGGCCTTCATGGCGCGCAAAGGGTCAAGCCAGGTATCCAGAAGCTGCGACAGAAGAGTCTCGTGCATCGCCTCCTTCGAAGGGAAATAGTAAAGCAGGTTAGGTTTGGACAGACCCGACAGTTCGGCAATCTGATCGAGGGTAGTGCCCCGGAACCCTTGCGCGGAAAACAGCTCCAGCGCCGCTTCCAGGATCGCCTGGCGGTTCTTCAGTTGGATGCGCGATAATTCCGGTTGGGCTGCGTTGGTCATTTCCCCCCGGTTTACTTGCTTTTCTCGCGTCGGTCCAGCCGCGAGCGTCGCGAGGTAAGCCGGACAGCGCGGTCACTCCGGGCAGGCCAATTCGAATCCATTGCATTTGATCAAATTACCGCTAACCTCGTTCCAAGTTGGTGACGGAGGTTGTAGTGAGACTAAGACGCGCAATCTTTGGGAATGGGGCGGCGCTGTTTGACCTGACGCAGGCCTCTGTCACCGCGCTGGCGCGGGACCATTACCCCGCAGCGGTCATCGAGGGTTGGATGGGCTACCGGACGGCGGCCTATTACGACCGTTTGCTCGCCGTCGAACATGTCGTAGTGGCGGAGGGCGAAAAGGGGATCGCCGGCTTTGTCGCGGCCATGCCGGGCGAGGTGACAAGGCTTTTCATTCGTCCCGACCATTCCGGAACCGGCCTTGGCAAACGGCTTTTG
>JBARVM010000189.1:0-11250 GCA_049646265.1 Paracoccaceae bacterium | reverse complement strand
GGTCTGATAGCCCGATGCTTTGGCGGTGGCCGGCACCATCAGCCGCCGCGCCGACAGAACCTTGGCCCGATTTGCATCCCCGGTGAACTCGGCCACATAGGCGGTGGCCGGATTGCTGACCAGCTCCTCCGGCGTGCCAATCTGGATCACCGCGCCGTCTTTCATGATGGCGATTCGGTCGGCGAGGCGGATCGCCTCGTCAAAATCATGAGTGATGAAAACGATGGTCTTTTTCAGCACACTTTGCAGACGCAACAATTCTGTCTGCATTTCGCGCCGGATTAGCGGATCAAGTGCCGAGAAGGGCTCATCCAGAAACCAGATCTCCGGCTCGACCGCCAGGGACCGCGCAATGCCGACCCGCTGTTGCTGACCCCCCGACAATTGCGCCGGAAAGTAACCCTCTCGGCCACTCAGGCTGACCAGATCAATCATTTCCTTTGCGCGGGCTTCACGTTCCTCGCGGCCGATACCCTGAATGAACAGGGGGAAGGCGACATTTTCCAGTACGGTCAGATGCGGCAAAAGGGCGAAGTGCTGAAAGACCATGCCCATCTTGTGGCGGCGTATCTCGATCAGTTCCTTTTCGTCCGCCTCGAGCAGGTTGGCGCCGTCAAAGATCAACTCGCCTGCCGTAGGCTCTATCAAACGGGAAAGACAGCGTACCAGCGTCGACTTTCCCGAGCCTGACAGGCCCATGACGATGAAGATTTCGCCTTCGCGCACGTCCAGCGTTGCATCGCGGACAGCGGCGACCATATGGGCCTGGCTCAGCGCCTCGTTGGTGATTGCCCCGGCATTCTGCGCGAAGAATTGCGCGGGGTTGTTGCCGAATACTTTCCAGAGATTCCGGCATTCCAGTTTGATCGGGCGCGGATCAACCGCGCCCGCCTCAAGGCCTTTCGACACACTTCCGGACTGCTGCACTGTTATTCAGCCCAGGCGCGCCATGTGGCTTCATTTGCGTCAATCCAAGCGTTTGCCACCTCTTCAATCGACTTGCCGTCAAGGTCCACCTGACCCGACAGGCCGTTCAGATCGGCAGTTTCGATCTGATAGGCCTTGGCGACCTTGTAGGCGACCGGCCACTTGTCCTTCATGCCAGCCCAAGCGAATTTCCAGATCTTGCCAAAGGGCTTGCCGCAGTCATAGGCCATGTCGGGGTTAACGCCGACACTTGGGTCATTATAGCAAGCGTCGGAATATTCCGGGAACTCGACCCATTCGCCTTCGTATTTGGCCGGGGCCCAGTGCGGCGAATAGATCCAGACCATGATCGGCGCTTGCCGCTGATAGGCCGAATCCAGTTCGGCGAACATCGCGGCATCCGTACCGGCATGAATAACGGTGAAGGGCAGGCCAAGGGCTTCAACCCGCTCATCATCAAACCCTTCCCAAGTCACCGGACCACCGACATAACGGCCATTCGGTGCGGTTTCGGGGGTAGAGAAAGCCTCGGCGCAGGCCGGATCCTTCAGTGCTTCCCAATTTGGCAGGCCGGGGCACTTTTCCTTCATATATAGCGGATACCACCATTCTTCCTTGGCATTGGGGCCCAATTCACCCAACCGTTCGGTTTCGCCCGTCGCCTCGGACGCCGCCATCGCCTCCCCCGCGGTCGTATCCCAATATTCAACGCCAACCGTCACATCGCCATTGGTCAGGCTGGTTGTCAGGCTCGAAAGATAGTCGCCGGTCGGATATTCGACCGTATAGCCCAGCCGTTCCAGAATGCCGCCAAGGATCATCGCGTTGATGTTTACGCTGGTCCAGTCAAAGAGGGCGATCTTGATCGGGTCAGATGATTCCTGCGCGCTGGCCGTCATCGGCGCCAAAGCGACAGAGCCAAGCGCAGCGCCGATCAAGGCCGATTTCCACCTGTTGAGATTAGACATGTCATTTCCCCCTATTGGTCGTTCATGACGACGTTTTCTGTGTCGCTCCTTTGATAGTGTTAACAGTTTTTCCTCTGAGTCAACATTTTGCAGGGGAACAAGGGCGCTTGATGATCCACCCTGATTTGGCCATGAAGACCCATGAGCAAATCGCCTGACCTGACCTATGAAGAATGCGCCGCAGCCGCGGGCTGGACAGCCGTTGCAGGTGTGGACGAGGTTGGGCGCGGCCCGCTTTGTGGCCCGGTGGTGGCGGCGGCGGTCATCTTGCCGGCAGAGGGCATCCCGGACGGGCTGAACGATTCCAAGAAACTGACGGCAGCGGCCCGCGCGCGGCTCTTTGACCTGATCGGGAAAAGCTGCGCCGTCGGGGTCGGCATGGCCAGCCCGGCGGAAATCGACGCCCAGAATATCCTGCGCGCCAGCCATCTGGCCATGTGCCGCGCGCTGGCGGCTTTGCCCCACCAGCCGGATCATGCGCTGATCGACGGTAACCTCTTGCCGCGCGGCCTGACTATTTCCGCCGAAGCGATAGTAAAGGGTGACAGCCATTCATTGTCGATTGCTGCAGCTTCAATCATCGCCAAAGTGACCCGCGATCGGATCATGGTGGATTTGGCGCAACAATATCCCGGCTACGGCTGGGACAGAAACGCCGGTTATCCGACAAAAGAGCACCTCGCCGCGCTTCGAGATCTTGGTGTGACCCCTGTCCATAGGCGATCTTTCCGACCCGTCCACAACATCTTGTATCAAGACAAAATCATAAGTGATTGATTCAAAAAAGAAATTGACGCCGAATCACTCCTGACTCATCTTAGGCCAACAACCGGCGTCAGACCGGACAGAGGCAGAGATGACAATAATTACGACGACAAGGGCGGCAAAGCTGCCGCTGAACCAGATAATTGCGGGCGATTGCATCGAGGTGATGAACTCGCTTCCAGAGGCGAGCGTCGATCTGATTTTTGCTGACCCGCCCTATAACCTGCAGCTCAGGGGCGACCTACACCGGCCGGACAATTCCAAGGTCGATGCCGTCGATGACGCCTGGGACCAGTTCGCCAGTTTCGAGGTCTACGATCGCTTTACCCGCGACTGGCTCGCCGCTGCCCGCAGGCTCTTGAAACCGAACGGGGCGATCTGGGTCATCGGCTCTTACCACAATGTCTTTCGTATGGGCGCAGAGCTGCAAAATCAGGGCTTCTGGATCCTCAACGATGTGGTCTGGCGCAAGTCCAATCCGATGCCAAACTTCCGCGGCAAACGTTTTACCAATGCGCATGAGACGCTTATCTGGGCGTCGAAATCCGAGGGTGGCAAATATACCTTCAATTACGAGGCGCTGAAGGCGCTGAATGAAGGGGTACAGATGCGATCCGACTGGGTCATCCCGCTGTGCACCGGCGGCGAACGGCTCAAGGATGATGCTGGCGACAAAGCCCATCCGACGCAAAAGCCAGAGGCGCTGTTGCACCGCGTGCTGCTAGGTACCACCAACCCCGGCGATGTCGTGCTGGACCCGTTCTTTGGCACCGGCACCACCGGCGCGGTCGCCAAGATGCTTGGCCGCGATTTCATCGGGATCGAGCGCGAGGAAAGCTACCGCATCGTCGCCGAAAAGCGGATCGGCAAGATCCGCAAGTTCGACAAGGAAGCGTTGGAGATCACCGGCTCCAAGCGCGCCGAGCCGCGCGTGCCCTTCGGGCAGGTTGTCGAACGCGGCATGCTGCGTCCGGGCGAAGAGCTGATCTCGCCGCGCGGCAAGGTGGCCAAGGTCCGCGCCGATGGCACACTGGTCGGCAATGATGTCAAAGGTTCCATCCATCAGGTAGGCGCCCACCTGGAAGGCGCACCAAGCTGCAACGGCTGGACCTATTGGCACTATCGCCGCGATGGCAAGATGGTGCCCATCGATGTGCTGCGCCAGCAGATTCGTGCCGAGATGGAGGCCGATCAGGCCGGGCGCGCCCACTGAAATTCAACAGTTACCGCCGGTGCCTGTGGCCTGTTCCACGGCACATAACTTGCCCCGCCGTAGCAATACGGCGGGGATTTTTCATCGCCTCAACTTGCCCCGCGCGGCAAGGGAAGCTGACCCCGGTTATAGGGCTTCCAGTCGCTGATATCGGGGTAAAATTTCTGCCGCCAGGCCCGCACGCGCGGGTTCATCACCCGCCGCCACAGGGGCGGCACAAGGGCCAGCGCCGTCATCACCGGATAGCTGTAGGGCAAAAGCGGTGCCCGGTCCGGCTGGTGATGCTGCAACAGCGGATAGCGGCGATCCGGTTTCAGGTGATGGTCCGAATGGCGCTGAACATTGATCAGGAACCAGCTTGTCACCTTGTGATTGGCATTCCAGCTGTGTTGCAGTCCGGCCGGCTCATATTTCCCCTCGCCCAGATGTCGGCGGGTTAGCCCGTAATGTTCGATGTAATTGACCAGCTCCAACTGCCAGACGGCGACGAGTGCTTGCAGGGCAAAAAGACCCACCCCCAGCCAGCCGCCAAGCAGCCAGGCCGCGCCCAGCGCCATGCCAGACAGGGCCGCATAACGCCAGAAAGGGTTGCTGCGATGGAAGGCACCACGCCCGGCCCGCGCCAGCATCTGCCGTTCCGCCCGCCAGGCCGACCCGAGTCCTGTCAGAAGCACCCGGGCAAAGACCCGGTGAAAGCCCTCGTTATATCGGGCCGAAACGGCATCGCGCGGCGTGGCGACATGGCGGTGATGCACTAAAAGATGTTCGCTGCGATAGTGGCTGTAAAGAACCGTCGCCAGCAACAGATCCGCCAGCCAGCGTTCCAGCCGGTTTTTCTGATGCATCAGCTCATGCGCGTAGACTATGCCAACCGCACCGCTGACCACGCCTATCCCGGCCATATAGCCGATCTTTTCCCACAAGGCTAAGGGCGCGCCATGGGTCATCCACCAGATTGACAGGCCCAACGTCAGCGCCTGTACCGGAAACCATAAAAGCGTGATCAGACGATACCAGAAAAGCGCCGTTTCAGGCGTTTCAGGGTCAAGATTACCCTCTTCATTTCCCGCCACAATATCAAGGATCGACAGGGCCATCCAACCATAGGCGGGCAGCAAAAGCAGCGTCCAGCCGCCCATGGTCGCGCGGATCCAGGCCAATGGCAGAAGGCTGAGCGACAGCCAGAAGGGCAGCGCCGAAGAAAAGCGGGGAAGGGCGTGATTGGTCATGAAGCACCTGGAACAGTCGGGCGCAGCCTAGGGGCGGGTCTTCCCCGGTTCAAGCTGTGACGTTGCGGCGTTAAAAACCTTGCGCATCACACTTGGCAGATCGGTGGCGCGAAAATCGGCGGCTGGCAGAAAAGTGCCGCGCGATGGGTTGGCGCCCTGCGGCAGCTCGGCCCGCAGGACCGTCAGCACAAGATGGAAATGCGTGAATGTATGGCGCACCTCCGCCCCCGTAGCTTGCCAATCTCCGGCGCAGGGCGGGGCGGGGTCGGGTGCCGCTTCGGTCCAGTCGCTGCCCGGCCAGCCAAGCGTGCCGCCCAAAAGCCCCCGGTCAGGACGCCGTTCCAGCAAAAGCGCCCCGTCGGCCCGCAGACCGACATAGGCAATGCCCTGCCGGATCGGTTTGACCGGCTTTGGCAGACGGCGGGGCAGCGCGCTGGCCATACCCTCTGCCCGGGCCTGGCAAAGCGTGGTCAAGGGGCAGACGCCACAACCGGGGTTGCGTGGCGTGCATATGGTGGCGCCAAGATCCATCATCGCCTGCGCATGATCGCCAGGCGCCGCTACTGGCGTCAGCGCGCCCGCCAGATCGGTCAAGAGCAGCTTTGACCTTGGTAATGGCTCCGTCACCGCAAAAAGCCGCGACACCAGCCTTTCGACATTGCCATCGACCACCACGGCCCGCTGGTCAAAGGCGATGGATGACAGTGCCGCCGCCGTATAGGGCCCGATACCGGGCAGGGCCCGGAGTGCTGCATGGCTACTCGGAAATTGGCCCTGATGATCGGCCACGACCGCCCGGGCACATTTCAAAAGGTTGCGCGCCCGCGCGTAATAGCCAAGGCCTGCCCATTCGGCCATCACGTCGCCATCCGCCGCCGCCGCCAGATCCTCCAGCCGCGGCCAACGCCGAATGAACCGGTCGAAGTAGCCGGTGACGGCTGCCACGGTTGTCTGTTGCAACATCACCTCCGACAGCCAGACGTGATAAGGGTTTGGCAAAATGCCACGGGCGCGATCTGCGGGCCCGACACGCCACGGCATCGCCCGCGCATGGGCGCCATACCAATCGGCCAGCGCTACGCCGATTGCCGCCGCCCTTGCCGCGCCTGCTCGATTTATCGTGTCCATTGCCTGCCTCTGCGCGTAAGATGCTGCGGGAATCCTCTATCGGCAGACCTTAGCGCAATGTCCAACCCATCTGAACGCCCCAATCGGCGGATGCGCGGCTTTGAAGCCGCGGGTGGGTTGCTGCGCGGCAAGATTCGTTCGGCCGGTGAGACGCGCGGTTTCGTCCTGTCGCGGCTCTTGACCCATTGGGCCGATGTTGTGGGGGCAGAGACGGCCGCGCAGGCGATCCCGGTCAAGATCGGCTATGGCAAGGGCGGGATGGGCGCCACGCTGACCCTTCTGGTGCAGGGTGCGGCAGCACCCATGGTGCAGATGCAACTGCCAAGGATCAAGGAACGGGTAAACGGCGTTTACGGCTATAATGCCATTTCCCGCATTCACCTGACCCAAACCGCCGAAACCGGCTTTGCCGAGGGTCAGACACCGTTCCAACACCGCCCCGCACCCGCCGCCGCTCCACCAGACCCGGCGCTATTGCAGCGGGCAGAGACACTTTCTCGTGAAATCGGCGACGAAGGGCTGCGTGCCGCCCTTGAAGCTCTGGGACAAATGGTCTTATCTCGGCGCGAGGCAAAAAAGGGCTGAAAAAATGTTGAACAAAACCATTCCGCTGGTTGCGGCTGCGGCAGCTGTAGCCGCTGCTGGCATCTACTTTTTCGGGCAAGAGCCGATGGCGACCCCGGTTACCCCGGCTGCTGCTGAAACCTCCGCCACAAGCACCGCAACGGCCACCGAAAGCACTGCCGTATCGCTCGCGCCTGACATGATCCTTGGCAATGTGGATGCGCCGGTAACGGTCATCGAATATGCCTCCTTCACCTGCCCGCACTGCGCGAATTTCCACAAGACGGTCTTTGACCAGTTCAAGGCCAACTATATTGACAGCGGCAAGGTAAAGTTCGTCTACCGCGAGGTTTACTTCGACAAGTTCGGCCTGTGGGCGGGCATGGTGGCGCGTTGCGACGGGCCTGAAAAATATTTCGCGGTCTCCGACATGCTTTATGACGAACAGCGTGACTGGCTGGCCCCGAACGCCGAAGATGGTATCGCGGCCGAGCTGAAAAAGATCGGCATCAAGGCGGGCATGACAGCGGAAAATGTCGAGGCTTGCCTGAAGGATGAGGCCAAGGCCAAAGCGATGGTAGAGGCCTATCAGACCAATGCGACCAAGGACGATGTAACGGGCACGCCCACCTTCATCATCAACGGCAAGAAGGCCAATGGCGAGATGAGCTATGATGCCTTTGCCGAGTTGCTCGACGCAGCGGCAGGAGAGTGATTTGACGCCGCTTGCCGGGTTGAAGGTCGTTGAACTGGCCCGCATCCTTGCGGGCCCGTGGGCCGGACAGATTCTTGCCGATCTCGGCGCGGAAGTCATCAAGGTAGAGGCACCCGAAGGCGATGACACCCGCCGCTGGGGCCCGCCCTTTGTCGAACGCGATGGCGACCGTTCGGCAGCCTATTTCCATGCCTGCAACCGCGGAAAGAAATCGGTCACCGCCGATTTCCGTACCGCCGAGGGTCAGGCATTTGTCCATAGCCTATTGGCCGACGCTGATATTCTGATCGAGAATTTCAAGGTGGACGGGCTGAAGAAATACGGGCTCGACTATGACAGTTTGCGCCAGCGCTTTCCGCGATTGATCTATTGCTCTATCACAGGTTTTGGCCAGACGGGCCCCTATGCCCACCGCGCCGGGTACGACTATATCGTGCAGGGGATGGCGGGGATGATGTCGATCACCGGTGAGCCGGACGGCCAGCCGCAAAAGGTCGGTGTCGCGGTGACCGATATCTTTACCGGCATCTATGCCGCCACCGCAATTCTGGCCGCCGTGCATCAACGAAACAGCACTGGCGCGGGCCAACAGCTGGATCTGGCGCTGATGGATGTCGCGGCCTCTGTCATGTCCAATCAGGCGATGAACTATCTGGTCGGGGGCGTGGCGCCGACGCGGATGGGCAATGCGCACCCCAATCTGGTGCCCTACGCGGTCTTCGACTGTTCGGACGGCTGGGTGATCATCGCCACTGGCAATGACGGGCAGTATCAACGCCTCTGCGGCCTTTTAGGCAGGCCCGATCTGGCGAAGGCCGACAGGTTCCTGACCAATGCCGACCGTATTGCCAACCGTGCGGAACTGACCGGCCTGATCAACGCGGCAAGCCGTGGCTTTACCAAGGCCGCGCTCCTTGCCGCCTGCGAGGCCGAAGGCGTGCCCGCCGGGCCGATCAATGATCTGGCAGAGGTCTTTGCAGACCCGCAAATTGTCGCGCGCGGCATGAAGATCGTTCTGGACGGGGTGCCACAGGTGCGCTCTCCCTTCGTCTTTTCCGGCGCCGAACTGGCGCTGGATCGCGGATCGCCGAAACTTGGCGAGCATGACGCCGAGATAAAGGCACAGACGTCGAAGGGCTAAGGCTTTAGGCTAGTGCCGCCTGCCACCTGGTTCGAGGCGGCCAGCCGCGCGAGGGCCTCCAATGCATCCTGTTCGCGCCCATCGGGTACAAAGAGATGGTCGTGGAAAAACCCCGCAACGGGGTTAACACCCATATCATGTCCTGCAAGTTCGGTCGTGACCCTTGCCAGAAAGCCAACCGCCTCCAGCGAGGAGTGAACGTTCAGCGTTATCATCCGGCAGGGGAACTCATAGGCAAGCCCGGCCGCCTCGGCCTCGTCCTTCAAAAGAATGAGCGTCGTTCCCTCCGCCTCTTGAAAGATCATTCTGGGCACCAGACCCGCAGGTAAAGAAGCGTCCGGCAAGGTCACGAACACAAATAGCCCATCGACCAGCTCTGCCGACAGGGAGCTGAGCAGTTTTGTCAGCTGCATCTCTCCGCTCATCTTCTCCTGCTCCCTTTTCTAACTGACTTGCTGCCCTTGGATGGGCTAACTGTTCCCGACGCCAATTGCCTCGATGGCTGTGTCGATTGGCGACCAGTCATCCAGTTCCAGCCGGACCGGAAGCGTCAGAACATTTGGCCGGAAAGCGGGCGGCAGGCGTACCGCGTCTTTCTCCGTCGTCACTAATTGCGCGCCCTTCTGCTGCGCCTCTGCCTCCAGCCGCTGCAGCAGGGTGGGTGAAAGCGGCTGATGATCGTCCAGCGCCTCTGCCCGCACAAGTTCCGCCCCAACCGCGCGCAGACTGGCAAAGAATTTTTCCGGATGGCCGATCCCGGCAAAGGCCAGCACGCGCATGCCTTGCCAGTCCATGCCGGTTTGCAGCGGCACCAACCTTGCCTGAACACGGGGCAGCGACACCGCGTGACCCCAACTGGCCGTGAACCTGGACTGGGCGGCATCATCACCGATGGAAATCACGATATCGGCCCGCGCAAGTCCGGTCTCTACCGGTTCGCGCAAGGGGCCGGCGGGCAGACAGCGGCCATTGCCAAACCCCTTTTCAGCATCCACCACCACGATCGACAGGCTTTTGCGCACAGACGGGTTCTGATGACCATCGTCGAGCAGAATGACCCCCGCCCCAGCCCGCGCCGCAGCCATGCAGCCCGCAGCACGGTCGCGCGCAACCCATGTCGGTGCAAAAGCGGCCAGGAGCAGCGGTTCATCCCCGGTATCGCGCGCGGTATGCCGGTGAATATCCACCTGAACCGGGCCCGGAAGCCGCCCTCCATAACCGCGCGTGACGATATGCACAGCCCGACCCTGCGCTGCGAGGCGGCTTGCCAGGGCGATGACCATTGGCGTCTTGCCGGTCCCACCAGCATTGATATTGCCAACGCAGATCACCGGCAAACCGGGGTCAACCGCCACCCCCCGCGCCAGCCGCCGCGCCGTCGCCCGGGCAAACAGCATCCCCAGTGGCGCCAACAGCCGGGCCTGCCAGCCGGGCCGGTCTGCCGCGCGAAACCAGAAGGCAAAGGGCTGCACCATTATCGGGCCTTTCGTCCTGCCGCTGCATCAAGGCTGGCAAGCAGCGCCGCCGCCACCCTTTCGGCCACCTCGGCCCCGCCCGAGGCTGCCGCCCAGGCACTATGGGCCAATTGCGCCGCCTTGTCAGGCGACAGAAGATCCGCGATGACCGAACAAAGCTGCGGCCCGTCCAGCACCCGCCGCGAGGCGCGTGCTTCGGACAAAAGGGCATAGGCATCCGGATAGGGGCCCGTCTTTGGCCCATGTACCACCGCAGACCCCAATGCCACAGGCTCGAACGGGCTACGCACGGAACCTGTGTCCGAAAGGCTGCCACCCATGTAGGTCACCGGCGAAAGCCGGTACCACAGACCAAGCTCGCTTTGCCCTTCGACCACCAGAACCTGAATGTCAGGCTCTGGTTCCTGATCCTCTCCGCGCAGGGCCGTTGCCAGCCCGTGCTGGGTCAGACGTTTGGCCAAGGCCGGGGCCCGCGACATATCGACCGGCGCGAGGATCAGCAAAAGCCGGTGCGCGTAGCTGAGCGCATGGGCATGGGCGGCCAGAACAATCTCCTCCTCCGCCTCGGGGCAGCCGACGGCAAGCCAGACCGGGCGGGCCTTGAGCGTATCGGCAATGTCGGCCCGCTCGGCTTCGTTACAGGGCAAAGGGTCTGTCGTCTCCTCGATCCGCCCGCCCAGTTCGACCCGCAAGGATTGGCCTGCCAGCCGCCGCAGACCGAAAACAGATTCGCTATCCTGTGCAAGGATCACGTCGAACCGCTGCAATAGGGCAACCAACCAGCCCTTCCGCCAGAAAGGCACGCGCACCCCGACCGAAGCGGTGCGGTCAGCCGCCAGAACCGGTATGGCCCGCTGATGAAGGCTACAGATCACCGCGGCGTGCAGCGCATTGCCAAGTATCAGACAGGCCAAGGGCCGCCAATGTTACAGAACAGCCCGTGCATCGCCCATCCGTTCGCCCGGGTGACGGTCAGTCAGAACCTCGCCAGACTGGGTGGCAATCACTTCTGGATTGTCCCCCTCGCACGTCACCAAAAGCGACAATTGCGGCCGCGCGGCTCGCAGGACCCGCTGGATCTGCCGCAAGGTGGCCGGTCGCACATCGGACGAGGCAATAATCCAG
>JBARVM010000188.1:0-2151 GCA_049646265.1 Paracoccaceae bacterium | reverse complement strand
CAGAAAGGGACAGGCGCGGGCCGTTCAGCGGATCGCCCTTGTTTGCCGTCTCGCCCAGCAGGACGGCGGCGCGCGGGTCCTTTTGCAGCGCCATGTAATGCAGCGACAGCGATGAAATCAGTGTCACTGCCCGGACGGGTGACAGGGCCAAAAAGGCGATGCGGCTGACAAAGGGCGCCGTGGTATCCGGGTGAACAAAGGCCAGGGCGGCGGTACGCGCGCCATAGTAAAGCGCGGCAATGGTGGCGCGGGCCTGATCGTCGGGCGGTAGATAGGCGGTATCGGCTTTGGTCATCCTGCCCCTGAGCTTTGGCCGGTGCGGCGGGTCCGGTGGCAGAGTGCACCCAATTCCCTATGCCGGCAAGCGGGGGAACGAATCAAACGTAGCCATCACCCGCCGTTGCGACCGACCTGCGGCCATTTGCCTGTGGGGGGCCAGTGTGGGGCGCCCGGCCTGGCAAGGCGCGTCCGCGCCCGGGGTGGTAATTTCCTGCAACAGCCAACCTGCCATGAGCCATTGGAAATTTCATCGAGGCTGGAAAAAATTTACAGAATTACATTTATTTGAGTAAAAATATTTACTGAAATTCCTTTTTTACAAAAAGAGTTACCAGTTTTTGTCATTTTGATTTAGGCTGCGCCCACCGAATGACAGAAGGGGGTACGGTATGGCGTCGGAAGGCAGTGCGAATATTGACTCAAAGCAGATGCGGCCAATACCGCAGGGTTGGGAAAATGCGCATGCGGATGCCGCGACCTATGCCGCCAAGTACGCACAGTCCGCTTCCGACCCGGATGCATTCTGGCGGCAAGAGGGTAAAAGGCTCGACTGGATCAAGCCTTACAGCCGGGTAAAGAACACCGATTTCAGCTTTGGCAAGGTTAGCATCCGCTGGTTCGAGGACGGCACGCTGAACGTTGCGGCCAACTGCATTGACCGCCATCTCGCGACCCGCGGCGACCAGACAGCGATCATCTGGGAACCGGATGATCCGGCAACGCCCGCGCGCCACATCTCTTACAAGGAGCTGGCCGACAAGGTCGGGCGCATGGCCAATGTACTGAAAGCGCAGGGCATCGGGCGGGGCGACCGGGTGGTGATCTATATGCCGATGATTCCGGAGGCGGCCTATGCCATGCTGGCCTCGGCGCGGATCGGGGCGATCCATTCCATCGTCTTTGGCGGCTTTTCCCCTGACGCGCTGGCCAACCGGATCAATGATTGCGAGGCCAAGCTGGTGATAACGGCCGACACCGCCCCCCGGGGTGGCAAGCGTACGGCGCTGAAGGCAAATGCCGATGCGGCGCTGCTGCATTGCGATGACAAGGTGAAATGCCTTGTCGTCAAACATACCGGCGATCAGACGACCTGGATTGCGGGGCGCGACGTTGATCTTCTGGCGGAAATGGCGGCGGCCAGCGCCGATTGCCCGGCCGAGGAGATGGGGGCAGAGGATCCCTTGTTCATCCTTTACACCTCTGGTTCGACCGGCAAGCCCAAAGGGGTTGTGCATACGACGGGGGGCTATCTCGTCTATGCGGCCATGACGCATCAGTACACGTTCGACTATCACGATGGCGATATCTTCTGGTGCACCGCCGATGTCGGTTGGGTCACTGGTCACAGCTATATCGTTTACGGACCTCTGGCGAACGGCGCCACGACCCTCATGTTCGAGGGCGTGCCGACCTGGCCCGACGCGGGGCGGTTCTGGGCGGTGTGTGAAAAGCATAAGGTTAATCAGTTCTACACCGCCCCGACTGCAATCCGCGCCCTGATGGGGCAGGGGCCGGAATGGGTGGAAAAGCACGATCTGTCCTCGCTGAAACTGCTCGGTTCGGTTGGCGAGCCGATCAACCCCGAGGCCTGGGTCTGGTATGACAAATATGTGGGCAAGGGCCGCTGCCCGATCGTGGATACTTTTTGGCAGACCGAAACCGGCGGCCATATGATCACCGCGCTGCCGGGCGCCATCCCGACCAAGCCCGGCTCTGCCACATTGCCCTTCTTCGGGGTGAAGCCGGTGATCCTCGATCCGGCCAGCGGTGCGCTGATCGAGGGGAACGGGGTCGAGGGTGTCTTGTGCATCGCCGACAGCTGGCCGGGGCAGATGCGCACGGTCTGGGGCGATCACGAGCGGTTCCAGAAGA
>JBARVM010000187.1:0-1653 GCA_049646265.1 Paracoccaceae bacterium | reverse complement strand
CGCGGCCACCGACAAAGCGCACCTGATCGGGGTCGGTCTGATAGTCGCGGGCCAGATGTTCGGCCATGCGCTGACGGATCGTGTCGGCGGCAGCCTTGGCGGCCATGCCATTAAGGTCCGAGCCGCTGGAGGCAGCGGTGGCCGAAGTATTGGGCACCTTTGCCGTATCGGTCGCAGTAATCGCCACACGGCCAAGATCGATGCCAAAGGCCGCCGCAACCACCTGCGCAACCTTCCGGTTGAGGCCTTGGCCCATCTCTGTGCCGCCATGGTTCAGATGGACGGAACCGTCCTGATAGACATGCACCAGTGCCCCCGCCTGATTGAGGTGGGTGAGCGTAAAGGAAATGCCGAACTTGACCGGCGTCAGGGCGATGCCCTTTTTTAGAATGTCATGCTTGCTGTTCCAGTCGGCGATCGCTGCCTTGCGCGCCTTGAAATCCGCCTCTGCCTCCAGCTTCGTCACCAGGGCGTTCAGGATGAAATCCTCCACCTCCATATGGTAGGGGGTGGTCTGGCGAGGCTTGGGCGCGGCCGGGCTGGCGGGCATGTCGGCGTAGAAATTCGCCCGCCGCACCTCGGTCGGATCGCGGCCTAGGCTGTGGGCGACATGTTCCATCACCCGTTCGATGCCGATCATGCCCTGCGGGCCGCCAAAGCCGCGGTAGGCGGTGGCCGATTGGGTATTGGTCTTCAGCCGGTGGCTTTCGATGCGGACATGTTCCAGATGATAGGCATTGTCGGAATGCAGCATGGCCCGGTCGGCGACGGGCAGCGACAGGTCCATCGACCAGCCGCAGCGGGCCAGTTGCAGAAACTCGATGCCCAGAATGCGGCCATCCTTCGCGACGCCAGCACGGTAGCGGATACGGAAATCATGGCGCTTGCCGGTGATGATCATGTCATCGTCGCGGTCATAACGCATCTTGCAGGCAGAGCCGGTCAGCCGCGCGGCAACCGCGGTGGCCACGGCCAGCGCATTGCCCTGACTTTCCTTGCCGTCAAAACCGCCGCCCATGCGCCGCATCTCGACCCTGACAGCACTCATCGGCAGGCCGAGCGCCTCGGCCACCTTGTGCTGGATCTCGGTCGGATGCTGCGTGGAGGTCTGGACGATGACGCCCCCCTCTTGCGGCAAGGAAAGGGAAACCTGCCCTTCAAGGTAGAAATGTTCCTGCCCGCCCATGTCGAACTGGCCTTCGACCAGATGCGGGGCTTCGGCGATGGCCTTGGCCGCGTCGCCCTTGGCCCAGATGACCGGCCCGCCCTCGAACCGGCTGTCGGCCGCCAGCGCCTGATCGATACTGAGCAGAGCGGGAAGCTCTTCGTAGCTGATCTTGCCAAGCCGGGCCGCCTTGCGCGCCGCCAGATGGCTTTCGGCCACCACCAAAAAGACCGGCTGGCCGACATAATGGACGGTGCCGGTGGCCAGAAGCGGCTCATCATGGGCCGAAGGGGATACATCGTTGGCAAAGGGCAGGTCTTCGGCGGTCAGCACTGCAACAACGCCGGGCGCGGCGCGCACTGCCGACAGGTCCATCGACAGGATCCGGCCATGGGCGACGGTCGAGAGGCCAAAGGCCAGATGCAGCGTACCCGCTGGCACCGGTTGATCGTCGACATAACGGGCCCGGCCTGTGACATGCAAAAGGC
>JBARVM010000186.1:0-4060 GCA_049646265.1 Paracoccaceae bacterium | reverse complement strand
TTCGACATCAAGCTTTCGACCCGCCCGGACGTGCGGGTGGGCAGCGATGAGATCTGGGACAAGGCCGAAGCAGCCCTTGAAAATGCCGTCCGCAAGGTCACGAACGACTATCAGATCGACCCCGGCGAAGGCGCCTTCTACGGGCCGAAGCTCGATTTCAAACTGACCGACGCCATCGGGCGGGAATGGCAATGCGGCACCTTCCAGGCCGATTTCAACCTGCCGGTCCGGCTTGGCGCGGAATATGTGGGCGAGGACGGGGCCAAGCACCGCCCGGTCATGCTGCACCGCGCGATCCTGGGCAGCTTCGAACGTTTCCTCGGCATTCTCATCGAGAATTATGCGGGCAAACTGCCTTTCTGGCTGGCCCCGCGTCAGGTTGTCGTGGCCGCCATCGTCTCTGACGCTGATGAGTATGTGAATGATATTGTCGAACGGCTCCGCGCCCGGGGAATCAGGGCAGAGGCCGACACGCGCAACGAAAAGATCAATTACAAGATCCGCGAACATTCGGTCGGCAAAGTTCCGGTCATCCTGGCCATCGGCATGAAGGAAGTCGCCGAAGGGACTGTTTCACTCCGCCGTCTGGGCGACAGCAAGACTGAAACATTTTCGCTTGACGATGTGGTGGCCCATCTGGCGGCAGAGGCGACGCCACCCGATTTGAAGAACACCTAACTATCTGATAAAATACATTTTTATTCGACAACCCCTGATCAAACCTCCTGCCCGGCCAGCCCGCCGGGCCGGGCAGTTTTCGGCGGAAATCATCACAGGCCCGTGGCCCACGGGTTCGTGAATGGCATGTGAAGGGCGCGTCCGGTTAACGTGCCCCTGTCGAACGACCGACAAAACTCAAACCAAGGGACCGACAATGTCAAATTCTGTGAAAACAATCGCAATCGCCTCCAGCCTTGCTGCTGCCATGGCGGCCAGCTTCTCTGCCCCTGCTTCGGCGGACGAAGCCAAAGAAAAGTGCTTTGGCGTAGCCCTTGCCGGCCAGAATGACTGTGCGGCTGGCGCTGGCACCACCTGTGCGGGCACATCGAAAGTCGACTATCAGGGCAACTCCTGGTCACTCGTTCCGGCTGGCACCTGCACCACGATGGAACTGCCCGACGGCCGCATGGGCTCGCTCGAGGCGCTTGACCGCGACCTGCCGCAGGGCTGAAACTAGGCCACAAGCCTGACAAGGCCGGGGGCAGCGCTGCCTCCGGCATCCAATGCACGACCCCGCCGAAGGAGCCGCCGATGTTAGATGCAAACCACCGTCAAACATTGCCCGCCGCGCCGGGTGTCGGCTACAAGCCCCAGCATTTTTCCAACATTATTGCCGATGCAAACCCGGTCGAATGGCTGGAAATCCATGCAGAAAACTACATGGGCGATGGCGGCCGCCCTTTGGCGCAGCTGCGCCATCTGGCCGAACGCATGCCGGTTTCGGTACATGGCGTCGGCCTGTCGATCGGCGGCGAAACCCGCCTTGATCGCGATCATCTGGCCCGTCTGAAACATCTATGCGACTGGTTGAACCCTGCAAGCTTTTCCGAACATCTCGCCTGGTCGACCCACGGCGCCGAATTCCTGAACGACCTTCTGCCCCTGCCCTACACGCCCGCCACACTTGCCCGCGTCGTCGATCATATCGACGAGGTACAGACCCATGTCGGCCGCCCGATGCTTCTGGAAAATCCTTCCGTCTATGTTGAGTTCGCCGAGACAGAGATGGAGGAGATCGATTTTCTGACCGAGATCGCCAAACGTTCCGGCTGCGGGCTTTTGCTTGATGTAAATAATGTCTTCGTCTCCTGCACCAACCGCCAGCAGGATCCCTATGCCTATATCGACCGTTTCCCCCATGCCAAGGTCGGCGAAATTCACCTTGGCGGCCATGATGAGGATAGCGACGACATGGGTGCCCCCCTTCTCATCGACGCGCATGGCAGCGCGGTCGTCGATCCGGTCTGGCAGCTTTACGCCTATACGATCGCCAAATCGGGTCCGAAACCGACACTGATCGAATGGGACAATGATGTGCCCGACTGGCCGACACTGGCGGCAGAGGCTGCACGCGCGGCGGCGGTCCTGCAAAAGGTTGCCGCATGAGCCAGTCTGAATTCCGCGCGGCACTTCTGAACCCCGACCTGCCCGCGCCCGCCGGTCTGACCGACCCCGCGGGCCGCCCCGCCGGGCGTCGGTTCGATGTGTATCGCAATAACGTTACCTATGGGCTGACGGAGGCGTTGCGGCGCAACTTTCCCCTGATCGAAAAGCTGGTCGGCGCGCCCTTCTTTGCGGCCATGGCGCGCGACTATCTGCGCGCGCACCCGCCGACCTCTCCGCTGATCATGGCCTATGGCGGCTCCATGCCCGACTTTCTGGCAAGCTTTCCGCCGGTGGCGCGCCTGCCCTACCTGCCCGATGTGGCGCGGCTGGAACTGGCGATCATCCGTTCTTACCACGCCGCCGACGCGCCGCTTTTGCCCCCTCAGGAACTGGCCTCAGTACCGGCGGATCGGCTGGCGGATCTGCATTTGCGCTTCTGCCCCTCGGCCATTCTGCTGCGCTCCGACTGGCCCATCCATGCGATCTGGGCCGCCAACATGCAAGGCGGCGCCCCGCCGCCAGACCTGACCCGGGCCGAGGATGTGCTGATCGCCCGCCCCGACTATGACCCAAAACCTCTCTTGCTGCCGCCCGGCGCGGCGGGCTTTGTCGCCAGACTGATGGCGGGGGAAAGCCTTGGTCAGGCGGTTGGCGATGGGCCGGAGTTTGACCTGACCGCCACGCTTGGCCTCCTGATCTCCAGCGGCGCCCTTGCGGGGCCGAGCCTGAAGGATAATGTGGAAAATGCTCATATCCCTTTATAATCGCTTGCAGAACTCCCTCTCTGCGCTCGGCGCCGAACTGGTTCCCTTTCTGGCGCGGCTGACCTTTGCCGGGGTTCTGGCGGGCTATTTCTGGGCCTCTGCCGGAACCAAGGTTGGCGAGGGTCTTCTTGGCTTTCTGTCGCCCTCTGCCGGGGCCTATGCGCAGATCTTCCCCAAGGCGTTCGAGGCGGTGGGCTATGACGCGGGCCAGCTTGGCCTCTTTCACTGGGCCGTGGCCGTAGCGGGCACGGTGGCGGAGTTTGTCTTGCCGCTTCTCATCCTCATCGGCCTTCTGACCCGGCTTGCCGCACTTGGCATGATCGGCTTTGTCACGGTGCAAAGCCTGACCGATATCTATGGCCACGGCGTTGGCGGCGATGACCTTGGGCGCTGGTTCGACCGGGCCTCGGACGCGCTGATCGCCGACCAGCGCGGGCTTTGGGTCTTTCTGCTCCTGACTATTGCGCTTCTGGGCGCGGGCAGACTGTCGCTTGACCGGCTGCTTTTTGGCCGCAGCTAGGGCGCACCCACGGCCCCCGCACGTCCGCCACCCTTGGCCGCCCAAAGTCGCCTTGCAACGCAAAACAAGGCGGTTTTCTCAATTATCTTGATTTTTTGCCGAAATCTCGCATCATTTCGGTGCGGATGCAGGCTTCCAACCGCCTCCCTCATCTTGGGGCAGCCGGAAGACCTGGAAGACCTGAGCGCAAGACCCGCGGCAATCGCGCTGCGGGACAGAGACCAAGATGGGAGTGAGACGGGATGGCCACCGGCACGGTAAAATGGTTCAACTCTACAAAGGGCTATGGTTTCATAGCTCCCGACGATGGCGGATCGGACATTTTTGTCCATATTTCCGCGGTCGAGCGGGCCGGGCTGAAAAGCCTAAGTGACAATCAAAAGATTTCGTTCGAATTGCAGTCAGGCCGCGACGGGCGGTCCTCGGCCAGCGATCTCCAACTCCTCTAACCCGGTCAGGGGGCGACTGATCGTGCCGGACGGCGCCCCTTAGACGGGCGCCGTTCTTTTGTCCGGCCCCTAGCCGAGCAGCTTTGCCCGCACCGCATCGTCCCAGCCAAGTTGCCAGCCGTCCTTTGTGCGGATCAGCGGCCGTTTCATCACCGTCGGCTGGGCCGCGATCTGCGCCTCGGCCTCTGACATCTTGAGAAAGTCGGAAAAGCTCCGGTAAG
>JBARVM010000185.1:0-3099 GCA_049646265.1 Paracoccaceae bacterium | reverse complement strand
TCGGCGCCCAGGGCAGGTTTCTTGGTCTGAATGGCGGGCAACCAGCCGTCGATCAGGTCTTTCGCTATGAGGATATCGACCGTTTCGTGCATTTTCTCGAAGAGCGGCTCGGCTGCGAGGTTCAACTGCCGCACCTGAATGTCTCGCCCAAGGGCGATATCGCACTGACGCTGCAGGCTGAAGAGCGGCTTCGCGCCCATTTCGCCGAGGAATACGGTTTTTATAACCAGCTGGATTAAGGCCAGCCGCGCCTCTGCGCCTCAGGCGAACTGCGCCTGCACGGTTGATACCAGTTCGGAAAGGGAAAAGGGCTTGGGCAGAAAAATCGAGTTGGGGATGCGGTCACGCTCCTCTGTCAGCGCCTCTTCGGAATAGCCAGAGACAAAGACAACCCGCGTCTCTGGCCGGTCTTGTAGCGCCTGACGCACCCAGGTCGGCCCGTCCATGCCGGGCATGATCACGTCGGTCACGAAAACATCGATATGCAGTGCGGCGTCTTGCAGAATCTCCAACGCGCCTTCGGCATCTTCTGCCTCTATCACCGAATAGCCGCGCATTTTCAGCGCCCGGCTGGCAAAGGCCCGAACCGGCGCCTCATCCTCGACCAGAAGAACAACACCCTGCCCCGCACCACCAGTGCGGCGTGGCGCTGCCGCTTCGACAGGTGCGGCCACCTCTTCATCCGAATGATCATGGGCGGGGAAGAAAAGTGCAAAGGTCGTGCCAACCCCAACCTCCGAATCGCAAAAGATATAGCCGCCGGTCTGTTTGACAATGCCGTAGGCTGTCGAAAGACCAAGCCCGGTTCCTTCGCCCGGCCGTTTCGTGGTAAAGAACGGCTCAAAGATCTTGTCGAGCTTGTCGGGGGCAATGCCGGTGCCGCGATCAGACACACGGACCACCACATAATCCCCCGCCGGAACCGAGGCACGATCCCGCTCCAGATCTTCGTCGAGCGACAGGTTTTCTGTCCTGATCTCGATCCGTCCGCCATCGGGCATGGCGTCGCGGGCATTGACCACCAGATTCATGATCACCTGTTCGAGCTGGCGCTTGTCAGCCCTAATCGGCCGCAACCCCGGATCATGCACCAGGGAAAGCTCGACCTTTTCCCCGACCAGCCGGTTCAGAAGATGGGTAAGATCGGACATGGTGTCCCGCAGATCCAGAATGGCCGGGCGCAGCGTCTGCTTGCGCGAAAAGGCCAGAAGCTGGCTGACCAGGCTGGCCGCGCGATTGGCATTCGCGCTGATCTGCGTCAAATCGGCAAAATCGGAATCGGTCCGGTCATGGCGCAAGAGCAACAGATCGCAATGACCTGAAATCGCGGTCAAAAGATTGTTGAAATCATGGGCGACTCCGCCTGCCAGTTGCCCTATGGCCTGCATCTTCTGGCTTTGGACAAACTGCGCCTCCAACGTCTTGAGCTTGGTCGCATCCGACAAGATCGCCATCAGGCCGGAGCGGCCGTCCTCCACCACCCGCGACAAAAGCACCTGTAGGTAAATATCCTCCTCCGGGCCGCGCAGCCGCAAGATCTCCGGGCGGTTTTCGGCACGCCCGGACATGGCGTCGGCCAGCCAGTCGGACACTGGCCGCCCCAACCCCTCCAGAATTTCTGAAAGTGGTGTGCCGGCCTGCGGCGTGATGCCCGGGGCCGCACCAATCAGCGCGCGGGCGGCGCGGTTGGCCTCGCGCAGCTCTCCCTTGGAGGTCAGCCGTAACAGCGCCACCGGCAACCGGTCAAAAGCGGTCGGGTCATGCGTGCCCGCCACATTGCGATGCGCAGGCAATAGATAGATCTCGCGCCGCCCCCCGGCCCCGTCAACCTCTGCTACCAGCGCTTTTATCAGCCCGTCGCGCCCGGCTATTTCATGCTGCTCACCCGGACGGATCGGCAGATCATTGAAGATCCGGTCAAGCGATTTGACCCGCTCTCCGGTAATACGGCGCAAAGCCTCGTTCATGAAAAGGATGGTGCCTGTCTTCGATACGGTCAGCATTGGCAGGCTGATGCTTTCCGCCCCGCGCCCGCCATTCGATCGTTCCGCCATATCTTCGAGCCGCCAGAGATAAGTCAGCTCATTCAGACGGGTCACCGAAATGCGCACATGGCCGCGCCGGGTGACGATATCTTCCCGCGCGGTCCCCAGACTTTCGGCGCGTCCCTGCAGCCGGTGCACGATCGCCCCGGGATTGGCGAAAAGTTCCCGCAGCGCATTGCCGATCGTCACACCATTCTTGCTGCCAAATCGCTCGATCGAGGCCCGGTTCTGAAAGGTAACCTCCCCATCGACAGTCGCCGCGAAACTTGGCGAGGCATCCATAGAGATGAAATCGGCCAACTGCTCCCCCAGACCGCCCTTATTGACGCCGGTAACAACCGGACGCGACAGGAAGCGCAACAGAAAGGTCAGGCTGGCAAGGGTTCCGGCCAATGCATAGGCCAGGATCGACAAGACCCCGTCAGGCAACAAGAACCCGGCCCCCAAGGCAACCACCGCGCCAAGCACCAGCAGCGGACTACCCGGCGCAAACCGATGCACGCTCCGGGCCAGAGGTGGCGTCAGCATTAGCGGATAGGTCACCTCTTGGTCCTTTTTCTCAGAATCGATAGTGAACATTCGGACGGTAATTCGTTAATCCGCACTTAATCGGGTCTGAGTTTCAACCTATAATTGTGCTATTTCCGCGACGGGATTGCGTCAATCGCGCTGGAAGAGCGCCAGAAAGAAGCCGTCACCAGCAGAAGACGGCAGAAACCGCCGGCTAAGGCAGAGGCGAAATCCGGAATGATGCGCAGTAAAACACTCTATTTGCGCGGTATTTTCCTCGTCGAGGACAGAACAGGTCATATAGGCCAGATAGCCGCCCTGCGGCACAAACTTCACAACTTCAGATAGAATCCGCGATTGCAAAGCTGTCAACTCCTGAAGGCGTGGTGGATCAAGCAGCCATTTCGCCTCTGGCGCCCGCCGCCAAGTGCCAGAACCGCTGCAAGGCGCATCGACAAGGGTGAGGTCAAACTGACGGCCGTGCAATTGGGGCGCGCTGGCCATGGCGATGGCAGCCCTGGCCCGCGCTGCCCGAACCGGCAGG
>JBARVM010000184.1:0-4089 GCA_049646265.1 Paracoccaceae bacterium | reverse complement strand
TTCATATAGGGCATTGTCGTGGTCAGCAGGGCGGACATGCCCAGAATGTCGGCATCCTCACGCTCCAGCGCCTCGATATATTTCTCGACCGCATTGTTGATGCCGAGATCGACAACCTCAAAGCCAGCACCTTCCATCATCATGCCGACAAGGTTCTTGCCGATGTCATGAATGTCGCCCTTGACGGTACCGATCACCATCTTGCCGACCTTCGGTGCGCCGGTTTCGGCCAGGAGCGGCTTGAGGATCGCCATGCCGGCCTTCATCGCGTTGGCAGCCAGAAGCACTTCGGGCACGAAAAGGATACCGTCGCGGAAGTCGGCGCCAACGATGGTCATGCCTGCCACCAGCGCCTTGGTCAGGACGTCATAGGGCACCCAGCCGCGATCCAGAAGGATGCGCACACCCTCTTCGATTTCTTCCTTCAGACCATCGTAAAGGTCGTCGTGCATTTGCAAGACAAGTTCTTCATCGTCGAGTTCAGAAAGAATGATTTCGCCTTCGTCGGCCATGGTAAATCTCCTGCCAGTGCTGGATGCCTAATATGACGCTGTGTAATGTTCCTATATACGATTTACGACATCTGGCGCATTGGCTGCGACGAAAAACGACGCCGGTAAAATTTCTTTTCCGCCATTGTGTTCTTGTAGACAAGGTTCTGGATTTTGTTCCCTTTATGTTCTATGAAAACCCATGGCGGAAACGGCTCCCTCACTTCGGTTGAAAGCGCGCGGCTCGGCGACCAATGCGTCGGGACGCTATGAGCCCTACGCCAAAGAGTATGTGGACGATGGCTGGGACATGCCGGAGGAGGAGCGGCTTTTGCGCACCGAAGTGGCGGAGGAGCGGCCGCGCACTGTCCTCAACCATGTCGCCTCGCCCGATCTGCCCTTTGACCGGACGCTGAACCCCTACAGGGGGTGTGAACATGGTTGCGTCTATTGTTTTGCCCGGCCGACCCACGCCTATCTTGGCCTGTCGCCGGGCCTTGATTTTGAAACGAAATTGACCGCAAGGCCCGACGCGGCCGAGGTTCTGGCGCGCGAGCTTGGGCGCAAGTCCTACCGACCAAAACCGATCGCCATCGGCACCAACACCGATCCCTATCAACCGATAGAGGCGCGCTACCGGATCATGCGCGCGATCCTGCAGTGCCTGTCGGATTGGAACCACCCCGTGTCGATCATCACCAAGGGCACGCTGATAGAGCGTGATCTGGATATTCTCGCCGCCATGGCAGGGCGCAATCTCGTGCAGGTCGGTGTGTCTGTCACGACGCTTGACGCGGGCCTGTCGCGGCGGCTGGAACCGCGCGCCCCCGCGCCGCAGCGGCGTCTGGCCATCATCCGCTCCCTCGCAGATGCCGGTGTGCCGGTCAGGGTTATGGTGGCGCCCGTGATCCCGGTTCTGACCGAGCCGGAGTTGGAGGCGATCCTGACAGCGGCGGCCGCTGCGGGGGCCCAGGCGGCCTCGTGGATCCTTCTGCGCCTGCCGTTGGAGGTAGCGCCCCTGTTCCGTGACTGGCTGGAACGGCAGGCGCCGGGCAGCGCCACCCATGTGCTGAACCGGATGCGGGCGATGCGGGGCGGTGCCGATTACGATGCCGAATGGGGTAAACGCATGCGGGGGGAGGGGCCTTTTGCCGAGCTGATAGCGTGCCGATTTGCCATTGCCATCAAGCGGTTGGGGCTGGTGCAGAAATTGCCGCCGCTCGACTGCAGCGCCTTTGCACCACCCGCGCGTTTGGGCGACCAGCTGTCGCTTTTCTAACCGCGCCGCCGCCCGCGCCGTTCGCGGCCCGGCGCGCCATCGTCACCGGTGCCGTCGGAGGCCGAGGAAAAACCACCGAGCTTTGCCGCGATCTCGTCGTTACCGGGGACCGGGCCGCGCGGGCGGCTTTCCAGCGCGTTGCGCATGGCGCGCAGATGTTCGGGCATGGTGCCGCAGCAACCGCCGATGATGGTCACGCCGCTGTCGCGCGCCAAAACAGCATATTCGGCCATCAGCTCTGGCGTGCCGTCATAATGGATATGGCCGTCGTGATATTTGGGGATACCGGCATTGCCCTTGGCAATTACCGGCAGTTTGGCATCGGCGGCGAAAAAGCCAAGGGCGGTGCGCATCAGGTCAGCCGCGCCGACCCCGCAATTGGCGCCAAAGGCAAGGGGGGGATTGGGCAGCTTGTTGACCAGTTCCACCAGTTGCGCCGAGGTCAGCCCCATCATCGTGCGCCCCGCCGTGTCGAAACTCATCGTGCCGCACCAGTCCATGCCCGCCAGCTTGCAGGCCTCTGCCGCGGCGCGAAACTCTTCGGCGGCAGAGATTGTCTCGACCCAAAGAACATCGGCGCCACCGGCCTTTAGCCCTTCGGCCTGTTCGTGGAACAGTTCCACCGCCAGACTGTGGGTCAGGCTGCCCATCGGTTCCATGATCTCGCCCGTCGGCCCCATGGAACCTGCGACAATCACCTTGTGGTCGGCCTTGTCGGCCACCTCGCGCGCCAGTTCCGCGCCGACCCGGTTCAGCTCTGCCACCCGGCTTTGGGCATTATGCAGCTTCAACCGCGCGCCATTGCCACCAAAGGTGTTGGTAAGGAACAGGTCCGACCCTGCCTCCACCGCGCCGCGATAAAGCTGGAGGATATTGTCGGACCGGTCCACATTCCAGAATTCCGGCGGCTCGCCCGCCTCCAGCCCCATGTTGAAAAGATTGGTGCCGGTAGCACCGTCCGCCATAAGCCAGTCGCGGGTTTTCAGAAGGTCTGACAGAGGGTTGGACATGGGGGCGCCTTTCGTTTGGCTGCGATAGGGAGCCACCGAAAAGGGATGGCTTTCCCTTCAAGTGCCACGTTCCGGGGAAAGTTTCAAACCGAAGTTGTTCAGGTCGGATATGAGTGGCTTTCATAGGTACGTTTACCGTCCCCCCATGCAGGCAGCGGCTTCGTTGATGATGGGGGCAGGGGCGGCGGATTGTGGATCGCCCGCCAGATCTCGAACGCGCCAAGGGTCAGTGCCAGCCGTGTCGGCGCGGCCAGATAAAGGCGGCTGCGCCGAGGCGCGAAACTGGCCTTGAACTGGCGCAGACCCGCGGTGCCCTGACGGCGTGCGAGATGTTCGGCGACCCGCCCGGCCAGACCGCCTAATCCAAAACTGGGCAGTGTGACAGCGGCAAGGGAAAGGCGCGGCACCTGTGCGCCCCGCGCGACCTCGACCGCATGGGCGATCAGGCTCTGCATGGTGCCGTCAAGGGCGGCGTCGCCCTGCCGCACAAGATCCAGCGTCCATTCCATTTGGGTGGCGTGAAAACTGACAAAGGCCACAGGCCTGCCCGATACCCAGGCGATGAAGAGCTGCTGGGCAGCCAGATAGTCAGGGGCAAACCGGCCCATGGAAAAGCCCTTGTTGCCGCCGTGTATCTCGCACCATTGCCGGTCGATCCGCTGCAGGTCGCCCCATGGCACAGTGCCATCGGCATTGAAGGGGCGGTGCGCGGTAATGGTGATGTCCGCCTCCCGCGCCTTGCGGAGTTTGCGCCGTAGCCCGGAACGGGCCGGAATATCGGTGGTGAAACTGGCCGGTGCCAGCCAGCATTCCTCGCTGATGGGCAGAAGATGCCAGCCGGCCTGACGCGCCATGACAGCGGTGCGCCGCCCGATCTTGTAAAGGCAGGCAAACGCCTCCTCCTCGCGGCATTGGCGGGAAAAATTCGGTAACAGCTGACTTGTGGCAGAGGGGCCCGCCATCGGGTCAAAAAGTGCCACGGCACAATTGCCGGTCCGCGCCGTCAGCCATGCGGCGCGACCCCGCCGGTCCGCCATAAGGTCAAACGTGCCCTGCCGGAACAAAAGCGATTCCGCCCGGAAAGGCGCCGATGGCGGCACGGGTCCCTGCGGTCGTGCCAAGGGTTGGCGGTCGGCAGGCCGGTCAGCCGCAACCGTGGGGGCGATTAGGATCAAGAACCCCGCCGCCACGGCGGGCGCCGCGAAATAGACCAGCCGGTAGGCAAGGATTGCAGCTGCCAGCGCCTCGACCGGCAGCGTCGGCAAAAGGCTGAGCAGAACTACCTCGAACGGGCCCATGCCGCCCGGCG
>JBARVM010000183.1:0-1578 GCA_049646265.1 Paracoccaceae bacterium | reverse complement strand
GATAGACGACACCTTTCGGTCGCCCCGTTGTGCCCGAAGTGTAATTGAGCGCGAGGCTTTCCCATTCATCCTGCGGCATTTTCCACGGCGCTGCCGGGTCGCCCTTGGCCAGAAGGCCCTCGTATTCGGTGTAGCGCCCCGTCGCGACAAGGCCCGCCACCGGATCGGCAACCTCGATGATCGTCGGGCCATCGCCCTCCATCGCCGCTATGGCCGCCTCTGCCAGCGGCAAGAGCGAGGTGTCAACCAGCGCCAGCTTTGCGCCACCATGGCCAAAGATATAGGCAACCGTGTCGATATCGAGCCTTGTGTTGATCGCATTGAGCACGGCACCAGACGCTGGAACACCAAAATGCGCCTCTACATGGGCGGGAACGTTCGGCAATAGCGTCGCCACCACATCGCCAGGCGCCACACCCATGCTGGCAAGGCCAGAGGCAAGACGCGAGACGCGCTCATGGGTTTGGCGGTAGCTCTGACGGGTCGTGCCATAGACAAGGGCAGTGCGGTCGGCAAAGACATCGGCGGCGCGGCGCATGAAGGACAGGGGGGTCAGGGCAACATGATTTGCCGCGTTTTTTTCCAACCCGGTTTCGTCGATCAGCCAGCCCATCTTTGCCCCCTTACAATGTGTGCGTCCCGCGTGGATAGTATGTCCGAGAATCGCAGAATAGCGAAAATTCGACATGAGGCTATCTATGACCGCCATTGCCCCGGAATCCCGCTATAGTCCCACGGTTCGGGCGGCGGGCATGGTGCTGATCTATGCCTTTACCATCGGCTATACCGACAACTTCGTGCAGCGGATTGCCGAGGATGGCGGGCTTTGGCAATTTCACGCAACCCGCACGGTCTTTGCCGTGATCATTCTGGCGCTCGTCGCGCCGCTTTTGGGCCTGCGCCTTGCGCCACAAAGAAAATGGGCGGTGGCAGCGCGCAGCGCGGTGCTGGCCGTGTCGATGATGATCTATTTCGGCTGCCTGGCATTTCTGAGCGTGGCCGAAGTGGCGGCGGGCCTCTTCACCTCGCCCATCTTCGTGCTGATCCTGTCGCGTCTGGTCTATGGCCACCCGATCGGCCCTTTTCGGATCATTGCGGCGGTTATCGGTTTCGCCGGGGCGATGATGGTTCTGGGGGTGGGTCCGGGGCGCACGCTGTCGCCTGCCATGGTCTTGCCGATCCTTGCGGGCCTCTTTTATGCGATGGGCAATCTGGCCACCCGCGAATGGTGCGCGGGTGAAAGCGCCGCCAGCCTGCTTTTGGGCTTCTTTCTGGCGCTTGGCAGCTGCGGGGTGATCGGGATTGGCGTTCTGGCACTTTGGCAGCCTGCCGTGCCGGAGGGGCCTGACGGCTTTCTTCTGCGCGGGCTGGTCTGGCCCAGCGGCTCTTTCCTCTTCTGGACGCTGGTGCAGGCGGCAGGCTCACTCTTCGGTGTCGGATTGGCCATTCGCGCCTATCAGACGGCATAGGCGAACCGCGTCGCCATCTTCGAATATGTGATCCTGCCGATGAGTGCCTTCTGGACATGGGTCCTTTGGGGGCAGGCACTTGGCCTCACCGGGCTTGTCGGGATTGTGC
>JBARVM010000182.1:0-10469 GCA_049646265.1 Paracoccaceae bacterium | reverse complement strand
CGCCGCGCGCCATAGCCAAAATTCCGATCTACCCGAAGTATTTTTCTTTTTTGCAAGGCTCTCAGAAATGTCGGCGAAAGGCCATTTATTTTCACCTCGGCGGGGCCTGATTCCGGGCCAAACGGGGCGTTTTCGCAACATCTCGCCACTCTCACATCCAAGAAAACCATTAATTATCGTTAATTTTCAGTAAATTACAGAAAAATCGAAGAAAATGTCCGTTCTCCAAAATGTACGACCCTTGCCCAATTCAAGACAAGATTCTGGGTCCATATAGGCCCATGCCGCGACAGAATTCCCTGATGCGGACGGTGCAAAGTAAACAAACGGAGAAATCAAATGAACTTTTTCAAGATCGCCAAGAAATTCCACGACGACGAAGAAGGTGCTGTGACGGTTGACTGGGTCGTGCTGACCGCTGCTGTTGTCGGCCTCGGCGCTGCTGGCCTGACCGTCGTTAAGAACGGCGTGACTTCGCTTGCTAGCGAAATCAGCTCGACCCTGGATAGCGTTTCGGTCGTTACCGCTTCGTAATCCATCTCTTTGCAGACGCCTTGCGCGTCACGGCATGGAAGCCGCGCTCCTTTGTTGGGGCGCGGTTTTCCATTTCCGGCGGGTCTATCTCTGCCATCTGTCGCATCCGCTCCCGCTGAGGGAAAATCGGTGTTTCTCAAGATTTTTCCTCAGTCGCGACAAAATCCCACCACTTTCACGTGGCATCGTTGTCTCAAGGTTTTTCGGTCACCCTTGCGGAACCACAGGAGCAGAAATGATTACTCGGCTTTCCAGAACAGCAAATTTCCTGCCAGCCGAAGATGGCGCGGTGACGGTGGACTGGGTCGTTCTGACCGCTGCGGTTGTCGCACTCGGCGGATCTGCGATAGCCGGATTGAAGGGCCAGCAAGATTCAATCGGCAACGCGATCTCCCGGACGCTAGACTCGATGACCGTGACCACTGCGGCGCTGTGAACTGCCTGACCAGGCCCTAACTCAATGGCGCTCTTGGCGCCATTTTTGGTTTTAGTCGGTTCGGGCACCGCGCCAGACAAGCGAAAGATGGATTTGTTGCGCAAACAGTCACTTGGGTCGCACTTCAATGTTTCAAAAAAGAATACTTTCCACCCAATTGTCGTCGTTTGGACACGATTGCGCCACAGTCCGCAGCCAGATAGCACTGTGCGGGCGTCACCTTAGGTGGCACGAGTATGACAGACAGGAAAAAAGGGGCGCAAAATGCGTTTGATCTTTGGGCTGGTATTGATTGTTGGAGTCGCACTCGCGGGATTCGCGGTCTATATGGCGCAAGGCTACATTGCCACCACACAATCAGAACGTGACAAATTGCTTGCCGAACAGGCGGCATACCCCAAACTGGTTGACGTTGTGGTGGCCAAACGGCCACTCGCATATGGTGACCGCTTTACAAGCGCCGATCTGGATATTGTGAAATGGCAAGCGGACAAGGTGCCAAAAGGCGCCTTCAATGCAGTCAACGCCGCCGCCGGGGCCAATCCGGTCTTTGCCGAAGGCGAAACGCGGCCGCGCGCCTCCCTACGCAACATTGATGTCTTTGAACCAATTCTTGACAGCAAGATCACCGTACCCGGCGTCGATGCGGGCATCATGGCCAACCTGAAGCCCGGTATGCGAGCGATTGCCATCAATGTTGACGTCTCTTCAGGTGTCTCCGGCTTCTTGCGCCCCAATGACCGCGTTGACGTTTTCTGGAGCGGCAATGCCAATGGTCGTGAAGTGACAAAACTTCTGCAATCTGCCATGCGACTGATTGCCATTGACCAAAGTGCCGATGCCGACCGCAGCAGCGAAACGCAGATCGCCCGCACCATTACGGTGGAGGCAACGCCCGAAGAAGTCGCCCGCCTGGCCCTTGCCCAACAATCCGGCCGCCTGACCCTTGCACTTGTCGGATCGAACGACACTTCTGTTACGTCAGCCTTCGAGATTGACCGGCAAGAATTGCTCGGCATCGAAGAAGCCGCCCCTGTGGTGGAGGCGCCCAAGGCCAAAGTCTGCACGATCAAGACCAACAAGGGCGGCGAAATGGTCGAAACGCAAATCGCCTGTCCCGACTGAATCTGAAAGACAGGCAATACGCTTAGGTTGCAACCCGCGCCTACCACTTCATCTGGTGGGCGCGGGTTTGTCTTTCCACTACACAGACGCGACTGTTGCTTATTATCCACATAAGTATCCACCGCGAAGCATCTGATTCTTGCAAAAAAAACGGCTTTCGCGCATTCTGCTCGGGATAGGGGCAGAAGACCCCAAAAGAAACGTGATCCGAGAGGCAGGTCACTATGAGAGTACACGCACTAATAACAGCAAGCATGCTGGGCCTTTCTTTTGGCTTTACAGCAAATGGCGCCGCCGCCGAAAGTCTGCGGATTGTCGAGGGCGCCACGACATCTCGGCTCGATGTTCCGATGAACCGGGCGGTGATCGTTGAATCCGATCAACCCTTTGCGGAACTGTCGATCGCAAATCCGGGTATTGCCGACATCTCTACACTGTCGGACCGGTCGATCTACGTTCTGGGCAAGGCGCCTGGCCGCACCACGCTGACGCTCCTTGGCGGCGAGGGCAAACTGATCACCAATGTGGATGTTCAGGTTTCGCTGGATGTGGCGGAATTCAAGGAACGTCTGCTGCAAATTCTACCTAACGAAAAGGTAGAGGTACGCACGGCCAATGACGGGATCGTCATGTCTGGCACCGTATCCTCGATCACCGCGCTCGACCGCGCGCTTGATCTTGCCGAGCGTTACGCGCCCGGCCGGGTATCCAACCTGATGTCGGTGGGCGGTGAACAGCAGGTCATGTTGAAAGTGCGCTTTGCCGAGATGCAGCGCTCTGTCACCAAGAACCTCAGCGCGAGCCTCGGCATCAACGTGCTGGGCAGCCCGGTCTTTGGCGTCGGCGGGTCTGGCAACATTAACCAGGTCAACAATCTGCTTAGCGGCTCGCCGGTCACCACGCTCAAGACCGGCGCATTGGGCGTTGGCTATACATCGGGCAACCTTGAACTCGGCGTCCTTTTGGAAGCTTTGGAAACCAAGGGGCTGGTCCGCACACTTGCAGAACCAAACCTGACAGCTCTTTCGGGACAGCAGGCCTCTTTCCTGGCCGGCGGCGAATATCCGATCCCGGTTTCAGACAATGACGGGTTGACCATCGAATATAAGCCTTTCGGCGTCGAACTGGCCTTTACCCCCCGCGTTGTTGATGGCGACATCATCAATCTGGAAATTCTCGCCGCTGTTTCGGGCATCGACACGACCACTTCGATCACCACTGGCGGTATTGACGTGAATGCCTTCAAGCGTCGCCAGACCCAGACCACCGTCGAGATGCGCGACGGCGACAGTTTCGCCATTGCCGGTCTGATCCAGGACGATTTCACCGACCTGAACGGACAGGTGCCGTGGCTTGGCGATATTCCGGTGTTGGGTGCGCTGTTCCGCAGCGCCGAATATACCCGCAACCAGTCGGAACTGGTGATCATCGTAACGCCGCACCTCGTATCGCCGGTTCGTGGCGAGGTTCTGGCGCTGCCGACCGATCGCGTCCGCCCGCCAACTGAATCCGAGCTTTTCTTGCTGGGCAAGACCGCCCACATCAAGAGCCGTGGCAAAGCGGCAGACGAAGTGGCCAAGCAGGACTTTTCCGGTTCCTACGGCTATGTGATGGAGTAAGGCGATGAAAAAGCAATTCACAACGCTACTGTTGTCGGTCAGCCTTGTCGCCCTTGCGGCCTGCTCGAAGGAAACAAGCATCGGTCGCTCCTTCTACAGCGAAGCCGGGTCAGAGCTTGGGGCAGATGATTTCGGCAATTCAACCCGAACCAACACCCAGATCCAGACCGGCGAGATGAGTTATGTCGTCGATCTGACCCGAAGATTCTCGGCTGACGTACCGCCGACGGTTAACTTCGCCTTCAACAGCGCCGTTCTGGACGCCGAAGCGCAAGGCATCCTGATGCGGCAAGCCGACTGGATCCGCCAGTTCCCAGAAGTACGCTTCCGGGTCTATGGCCATACCGACCTTGTCGGCTCTGACGCCTATAACAAGGCGCTGGGTCTGCGTCGGGCCAAGGCTGTTGTCGCCTTCCTGGCCACGCAGGGCATCAGCTCCCGCCGGCTGGAGGCGGTCGCCTCCTTTGGCGAAACCCAGCCGCTGGTCTACGTCCAGACCGAGGATCGCCGCAACCGCCGGACTGTCACCGAAGTTTCCGGCTTTGTGAAATCCAGCAAACTGGTGCTGAATGGCAAATATGCCGACATCATCATGCGCGACTATGTAGAAAGCGCTGTGCCGCTTCCGCTTGGCGGAGCAGTTAAAGGTGCAGCGACAGGCGGCTGACCTCACGGAAAAACAGTTTTTTAGCTTATGGCGGTCTTTGGCAACAAAGGCCGCCATTTTCTTTTGATCGTCTCTCAAAGCCGCAGTAATTCGCTGTTTTGGCCCAACTTTTGCCGCGTTTTCCAGCGAGTTTCGACACTTGGAGGCAAGCACCACTGCCGGCGCTTGCGCAGTGTTATGTGTCTAATGTTGGAAATTGTTGTTGGCGCGGAATGTGCCGGCAAGGTCCCGGGTTAACCGGCGTACTAAAGGACGATTGAGAATGAGCAATGTTGCAGCGCTACAGCCTGAGGCGGCACCGATACAGGCCTGTACAATTTCGCGTGATGTCAGCACCTTTGATCTTTTGATCGAGGATATGGAGGCAGAGCTCGGCGAGAATTGGGGCGATCTGACCTTCGATGACGCGCTTGTCTTCATCAGTCAGCCCGAAGCCGCTGCCCTGCAGTTTGTTGCCATTGCCGTCGATGCGCAGGACGAGGCCGATCTGGCCGCAATTTCCACGATTGTTCAAACGGTTAAGGAGCTTGGCATCCGGGTCATCCTGATTGCCAACGAAATCAGCCCTATTGCCCTGCATCAGCTGCTGAAGCTCGGCGCGGATGAATTTGTACCCTACCCCCTTCCGGAAAATGCCCTGCACGAAGCCATCACCCGGCTCAACAAACTGCCCCCGCCCCACGCGGCGCAAGCCGCCGATCACGCGCCGTCCTTCAAAAGTCAGGGTGATCACGATGGCGTGGTTCTGGCCGCCCATTCGCTTGCCGGTGGCGCCGGGGCCACGACATTTGCCGTCAACCTTGCCTGGGAACTGGCGACCAGCCAGAAGGACCACAACCCGCAGGTTTGCCTGCTGGATTTCAATTTCCAGTTTGGTTCCGTCTCAACCTACCTAGATTTGCCACGCCGCGAATCGGTCTACGAGATGCTGTCCGATACAGCCAACACCGATGCAGAACAGTTCATCAATTCGATGCTGGTCTTCAACGAAAAGCTGCATGTCCTGACCGCACCAGCCGACATGTTGCCCTTGGATATTGTCACTTCTGACGACATCAACCGCATTCTCGATTTGGCCCGCAAGAATTTCGACTTTGTCATCATCGACATGCCCGCCACTATCGTCCAGTGGACCGAGGCAGTGCTGCACCAGGCCCATCTCTATTTCACCATGTTGGAGCTCGACCTGCGGTCTGCCCAGAATGCGCTGCGGATGATCCGGGCCTTGAAGGCCGAAGAATTGCCGGTCGAAAAACTGCGCTATGTTCTGAACCGCGCGCCCAAATTCACTGACCTTTCCGGCAAGAGCCGCGCCAAGCGCCTTGCCGAAAGTCTCGATATTTCATTCGAACTGCAGATGCCCGATGGTTCCTATCAGGTTACCCAGTCGAACGACCATGGTCTGCCTTTGGCAGAAACCGCTGCGAAAAATCCTCTTCGCAAGGAAATCGTCAAACTTGCACAGCAATTGATCGAACTGAACAAAGCGGCTGAAAGCGGTCGCTGAGGTCGGGGTTAAGGGAAAAGACAATGTTTTCACGGTTCAAAAAGCCAGAAGCGGGCAGCAGCGCCAACAACCCTGAAAAAGCGGCGAACGGGGCTGCGCCCTCTGGCGCGCCGGCCGCTGCACCGGCGCCTAAACCCGTTGCGGCTGCCGCGCCGCGGCGCAACGGCGCCGTGGTACCCGCTCAGGTCACCGCTGCGGACAAGGAACGCAAGCGCAAAGAGCGGATGAGCGAGCTGAAGGTCGAGCTGCACAACCGCCTGCTCGACAACCTCAACCTTGCCGCGCTTGAAACCGCGACCGAGCCGGAATTGAAACTGGAAATCGGCGCCATTGCCGCCGAAGCACTGGATGAGTTGAACGTTGTTCTGAACAAGGATGAACGGGCCAACCTCAACCAGGAACTTTATGACGAGGTCATGGGCCTTGGCCCGCTTGAGCCGCTGCTCAAGGATGAATCGGTCAACGATATTCTGGTCAACGGCCCGCAGCGGATCTTTGTGGAGCGCGGCGGCAAGCTGGAACTGACCGACGTGACCTTCAAGGATGAACGCCACCTTTTGCGGATCATCGACAAGATCGTGTCCGCCGTCGGTCGCCGCGTCGATGAATCCAACCCTTATGTTGACGCCCGTCTTGCCGATGGATCGCGCTTCAACGCGATGGTGCCGCCAGTCGCGGTGGACGGCTCGCTCGTATCGATCCGTAAGTTCAAGAAAGAAAAGCTGGGCATCGACGATCTGGTGCGTTTCGGCGCTTTTACCGAAGAAATGGCCGCCTATCTGCAGGCGGCCGTCGCCACGCGCCTGAATGTCATCGTCTCTGGCGGTACAGGTTCCGGTAAGACCACGACGCTTAACGCGCTTTCCTCCTTTATCGACAATCACGAGCGGATCCTGACCATCGAGGATACGGCGGAACTTCAGCTGCAGCAGGCGCATGTCGGCCGGATGGAAAGCCGCCCGGCCAACGTCGAGGGCAAGGGTGCCGTTACCCAGCGCGACTGTCTGAGAAACGCCCTGCGCATGCGTCCCGACCGGATCATCGTCGGCGAAACCCGCGGCGAGGAAGTTATCGACATGTTGCAGGCCATGAATACCGGCCACGACGGTTCCATGACCACCATCCACGCCAACAATGCCCGCGACGGGATCAGCCGTCTGGAAAACATGGTGGCGATGGCCGGGATCGAGATGCCGCTCAAGGCGGTACGCAGTCAGATTGCGTCGGCTGTGAACCTGATCGTGCAGGCAAGCCGTCTTCAGGACGGTTCGCGCCGCATGACCTCGATCACCGAAATCACCGGGATGGAAGGCGAAGTCATCTCCATGCAGGAGATCTTCCGCTACGAACGTCTGGGCCTTGCGCCGGATGGCAAGATCATCGGGCGCTTTACCGCCACCGGTGTCCGTTCGGCCTTTGCCGACCGCTTTAAGCAATGGGGCTACGACTTGCCGGCCTCCATCTATGAACCTGTCGCGGCGGAGTAAGTGAAATGCTAAGTCCTACCCCCATTATCTACGGCCTGATCTTCTTTGCAGTGCTGCTGCTGGTCGAAGGCATCTATCTTTTGGCCTTTGGCAAGTCGATCTCGCTCAACAGCCGCGTGAACCGCCGTCTGACGCTTCTGGAAAAGGGCGGCCAGCGCGAGATGGTGCTGGAACAGCTGCGTAAAGAGGCAAGCCAGCATCTTCGCGCCTCCGGCATCCCGCTTTACTCCATCCTCGCCAAAAAGGCACAGATGGCCAATATCGCCTTCTCGCCCAAGGCTCTTGTCGGCATTATGGGGCTTTTGTCCTTTGTCGCCTTCCTCGGCCTGAAAGTCGGCACGCAGGCGCCAACGCCTGTACAGATTGCCATCGCCTTGGTCATGGGTTTTGGCGGCGTCTATTTCTGGATCAACAAGAAGGCCAAGAAACGCCTGTCGATGATCGAGGAACAGCTGCCAGAGGCGGTCGAGCTTATGGTTCGTTCGCTGCGCGTCGGCCACCCGTTTTCCGCGGCGATCCAGATCGTCGCCAAAGAGGTTCCCGACCCGCTTGGCACAGAGTTTGGCATGATCTCGGATGAAAGCGCCTATGGCCGCGACATCACTGAAAGCCTGAAGGATCTGGCCGAACGCGTGGATATGCAGGATTTGCGCTTCCTCGCCGTGGCGGTGACCATTCAGGCCACATCGGGCGGCAACCTGGCCGAGATCCTCGACGGTCTGGCCAAGGTGATCCGCGCCCGTTTCAAACTGTTCCGCCGTGTCAAGGCAATCACCGCCGAGGCGAAATGGTCAGGCATGTTCCTGTCCGCCTTCCCGGTCATCGTGCTTGGCGTCATTCAGGTCGTGAAACCGGACTATTTTGACACGGTCAAGGATACGTCAGGTTTTATCCCGGCGGCGCTGGTCGTCTTTACCCTTCTGGCCGTCAATGTGATTTTCATGAAAATCATGGTCAACATCAAGGTCTGAGGCAGGAGAGAATATCATGGGTGCTCTGAACGACTTTCTCATCGACCTCATGGGTCCGCTCGGCCCGCTTTACGCGGTTGGTGGCCTTGGCCTTCTGCTGGTCCTGTCGGTTTTGCCGGTCCTCTTGAAAAAGCGCATCGATCCGATGGCGCGGTTCAAGGACAGCGTCAAACCGCAAAAGGCGCAAAGCGCGCTGACCAACAAAAAGGCGCTGCGGCATTCGTCCGGTACGGACAAGCTGGACAAGTTCGCCACTTTCCTTGAACCCAAGACCGCCGACGAAATGACATCGGCCCGGCTGCAGATGACCCGCGCTGGTTATCGCGGCAAGAATGCGGTCCGCTCCTTTCACGCCTTGCAGTTCCTGCTCGGGATCGTCTTTCTGGTCGTCGGTGTGATCTATGCGATCTTCGCCTCTACCACCGGCGAGATTTCGGGCATGAAGATGTTGATGGTCGTGCTTGGCCCTGCCGCAATCGGCTATTACCTGCCGAAATACTGGGTCGAACGGCGCATCCAGACCCGCCAAGCCGAGATTCAGGATGGTTTTCCTGATGCGCTCGACATGCTTCTGGTTTGTGTGGAAGCGGGTCAGTCGCTGGATCAGGGCATCATCCGCGTGACCAAGGAATTGGGGTCCGGCTATCCGGCACTGGGTGAAGAGTTTGAAATTGTCTCCCACGAGGTCAAGGCCGGCAAGGACAAGCCGACCGTTCTGCGCGGCTTTGCCGACCGTTGCGGCGTACCGGATGTCGCCTCTTTCGTGACGGTGATGATCCAGTCACAGAGCTTTGGTACATCCATCGCCGAGGCGCTGCGGGTCTATTCCGCCGAGATGCGTGACAAGCGGATCATGCGCGCCGAAGAGCTTGCCAACAAACTTCCCACCAAGATCACGCTTGGCACAATGATGTTTACGGTGCCGCCCCTCTTGATCATCCTTGTGGGTCCGTCAGTCTACGATATGATGCAGATGTTCGCGACCTTCAAAATCTGAGGCAATGCAGAGATCGACCGTCGGCATCATCGCCGCCATGAGCATTCTTGCCGCCTGTCAGCCGACAGGCGGCTTTTCGCCGTCCAACGGGGGCTCGCCCTTTGCGCCGGGCACCGACAGTCGCGAAGAATCCGTCGATGGGTTGATCGTCGGTCATCGGCTGATGCGGTCGGGGGAGTATGAACTGGCACTCAAGGCATATTACCGCGGCGCTGCCACCCATGGCGCGACGGTCGACGTTCTGTCGGCGATCGGCTCGGCCGACCTGATGCTTGGCCGCCTTGGGCAGGCCGAAACCATTCTGCGCCGGGCGATCAAGGTTGACGAAACCTTCGTCCCTGCCTGGAACAACCTTGGCGTGGTGCTGATGGAACAGGGCAAGGTGGCGGAGGCCAGCCTGACCTTCAAGACCGCCTTTGCCCTCGACAGTGGCCAATCAGTCGAGATTCGCGACAATCTGCGCAAGGCGCTCGCCAAGTTGGAAGAGACACCATATGATGCGCCCGAAACGAACGAGTTTTCCTTGGTCCGGCGCGGAAATGGTGAGTATCTGCTTCTGACCAAGCATTGAGGCTAAAGCAGAAAAGGACGCAGCAAAATGCGCCACCCGAGTTTGATTGCCCTCTGCGCCGTGGGGACTATTCTTCTGTCCGCTTGTGCCCGTGATGAGGGCGCGGAAACGGCCAAAGCTCTGAAAGAGCTGAACGTCATCGATGAATCCAACCTCAACAATCTGATGCTGAGTTCCGGCGACCCGAACGAGGCGGTCGCCTATTTTGCCCGCACCTCGGCGCAGAACCCCGAAAGGGTGGAGTTGAAGCGCGGTCTGGCCATGTCACTGGTACGTGCCCAGAAACCAGACGAGGCAGTCGCCGTCTGGCGTGAGGTCGCCCAAAGCCCCGAGGCCACCAATGACGACCGGGTGGCCCTTGCCGATGCGCTGATCCGTTCCAACAAGTGGAAAGAGGCCGAGGCTGAACTGAACAAGATCCCCCCGACTTTCGAGACCTATGAGCGCTATCGGCTGGAAGCAATGGTCGCGGATTCCAACCAGAAGTGGACCAAGGCTGACAGTTTCTATGAAACCGCCTTTGGCCTGACGACCAAACCTTCGTCGGTTCTGAAC
>JBARVM010000181.1:0-1585 GCA_049646265.1 Paracoccaceae bacterium | reverse complement strand
GCCTACCTTGCCAAAGCCAAGGACGAAGAGCTTTCGGCCAAGGCGCTGAAAATCAAGAAAGACATTGCCAAGGCTCAGACCTCGGCCGCCTGATCCGGGGCCAAACTTTCTGCAGTTTCAGGCCCCGCCCGCATTGCGCGGCGGGGCCTTTCCTTTTTCGCCACTGCGGCGCGGGGTCGCCTGTATCTATCAATGCCGGTCGGATAGGTCTTGGCGCAAAGGGCAGCGGCGCCCGTCGCGGGCCATAGCACTATCGGAGGATCAAGATGGTCAGAAACATCGTCATGGCCGGCTTCATCGGGCTGTTGTCTTGTCTTGCGGTCGCAGTCTGGGCCGATGATCTGGCCGGTGACCTCGCTGACAATCCAGCCGGGTTGCAGGCCGAAGGCGCCTATGCCCGCATCCTGCCCGGTGCCAAGGCGGGTGCGGTATTTCTGACGCTGCATAATGGCGGTCTGGCGGATGACAGGCTGATTGGTGCCGAGACCGATCTTGCCGAGATGTCGGCGCTGCACCAGCATGAAATGATGGCCGACGGCACCATGCATATGGGCGAAATGGCCGATGGGGCCGCCTTGCCGGCCGGGGGCGACTTTGCCTTTGCCCCGGGTGGTGCCCATGTGATGTTGATGGGCCTGCGCCGAAAGGTGGCGGCGGGTGAGCGGTTCGACCTGACCCTGACCTTCGAGAAGGCGGGCGATCTGACCCTATCAGTGGTCGTGGACAACGACCGGTAGGCTGGCCCAGGTCACGCCTGCGCCGCCCCTGGGGGGGTGCTTGGCGGCAAATTCTGTGGTAAACTCCGCCCCGTGGGGGCAAGAGCGGCCCGGCCCTGCGCCGGCAAGACGGGAGTTTGTCATGAGGGCACCCTTGCACCTTTGGATCATTGGCGGACTGGCGCTGTTTTTCAGCCTGATAAGCCTTGGCGATTTCCTGGCGATCCAGTTGCGCTTTCAACCCTATCTGGCGCAGATGAATGCCGATGAACAAAGCTTTTTCGCCAGTTTCCCGCCCTGGGTTCAGCTTTGCTGGGCGGTGGCGGTCTGTGCCACCCTGCTTGGCGCGGTAATGCTGCTGCTGCGCCACCGCTTGGCTACAGGCTTCTTTGCGTTGGCGCTATTGGCGATGATTGCCACCGCCTGCCACAATTTCTTCCTTGCCCAACCGCGCTTCGATCAGGTGGCGGGCCCAGAGGTGATCTGGTTTTCGCTCTTTGTGCTGGTGATCGGGGCAGCCGAATGGCTTTATGCGCGGCGGCTGCGCAAGGTTGGCCTTATCCGCTAGTCACCGTGTTGTCGCCGCCCAGCGCACAGGTGTCTTCGGCAAAGGCCGCAAAATTCGAATAGCGCTGCCAGAAAGCCTCGGCAGAGGCGCTGTCATCGGCGCGGGCCTGTTGCGCCTTGTCGGGGTTGGTAAAGAACTTTGCCGCGCGGCGCTGGTCGGAACCGTTGAGCGTCATGTCAGCGGCTTTCTGGATACAGCTGCACAAGGGGGCAGAGCCGGAGCCGGTTGAGCGGCAAGCCTTTTCCACCGGGCCGCCCGCCAGAAGCGGACCGGAAAGGCCAGCAAAGGCCAAGGTGGCAGC
>JBARVM010000180.1:0-5611 GCA_049646265.1 Paracoccaceae bacterium | reverse complement strand
CGACACGCTGGAGGAGGGCAAATTCGCCGACATAACCCGTTGGGGCCGCCTGCCGCAGGTCCTCGACGGGATCACCGCAGCAAAAAAGGCCGGGCTGCGCGTCAAAATAAATACCGTCGCACTCAAGGGATTCAACGAGGATGAGCTTTTCACCCTCCTCGACTGGTGCGCAGGAGAAGGTCACGATCTGACCTTCATCGAAGTGATGCCGATGGGCGAAATGGGCGAAGAGATGCGGCTTGACCAATATTGGCCACTGAAAGACCTGCGCGCCCGGCTCGCCGAACGTTTTACCCTGACCGATCTCGCCGAACGAACCGGCGGCCCCGCCCGCTATGTAGAGATAAGGGAGACAGGCCAGAAGGTCGGCTTCATCACCCCCCTTACCCATAATTTCTGCGAAAGCTGCAACCGGGTGCGTGTTACCTGCACGGGCGAACTTTTCATGTGCCTCGGGCAAGAGGATAATGCCGATCTGCGCGCGCCCCTGCGCGCCAGCGCCACCGACGACCTGCCCTTGCGAACCGCCATCCGCGCCGCGATCGCCCGTAAACCCAAAGGTCATGATTTCGACTACTCCCGCCAACATGTAGCAGGCCAGATGTCCCGCCACATGAGCCATACTGGCGGCTAGCCACACATGGCCACGACCCTCGAAAGGAGGGCCCGTGCAAGACATCATTGACCTTGAACGCTATCCTCTCGACCAGCCGGGCAGTCCGGCATGGGCAAAGCTGGTCGCGCGCGCGAAAAAAGACCTGGCTACCCACGGCATGTTCAATCTGGAAGGTTTCCTGAAGCCGGATCGCGTCATGGCCGATGTCGCCCGCCTCAAGCCGCTCTTTGCCACAGAGTCCTTTCGCCATGCTCGCCGCCACAATATCTATTTTCGCAAGGAAGTGCCGAAGCTGCCAGCCAATCACCCGGCACTGGCGGAAGTGGAAGCGATCGGCCACACGCTCTGCGCCGTTCAGCTTGGCGGCAGCACCGTCTTGCAACTTTACGACCGGCCGAATGTGACCTTCAGCGCCGGGGATCAGCTTGGCTTTTACGGCAGAACCGCCTGACAGTCAGCGCCGGCGCAGGAAGATCAGGCCGCTGGCATCCGCGTCTCGATCATTTCGGCAAACCAGCTGGAGCCGAAGGGAATGGCATTGTCGTCGAAATAATAGGCCGGGTGATGCACCATCGGCGTTTCGCCATTGCCAAGGAAAATATAGGCGCCGGGCCGTTCATTCAGCATGAAACTGAAATCCTCTGCCCCCATCAACGGCGGCGTGTCGGTGTTGACCTGCGCCGAGACGGCGCGCGCTGCCGCGACCGCATGGGCGGTGGCTTCCGGCTCGTTCACCGTCACCGGATAGCCGTGGCGATAGTCCACAGTCGCCTTGGCCCCCAGCGCCTGTGCCGTCGCCTCGGCGATCTCGCTGACCCGCTTTTCGACATAGTCGCGCAGCTTGGGGTCCATGGTGCGCACTGTCCCGGACATCTTCACCTCTTGGGCGATGACATTATGGGTGGTTGAATCCGTGGCAACCGTACAGATCGACACGACCACCTGTTTCATCGGATCGACATTGCGGCTGGCGATGGTCTGCATGGCCACGATGATATGGGCGGCGGCGACGGTGGCGTCGATGCAATTGTTGGGCATGGCCGCATGGCCGCCCTTGCCGGTCACGGTAATATCAAACTGATCGGCAGAGGCCATGATCGCCCCGGGACGAATGGCAAACTGGCCGACCGGAATGCCCGGCATATTATGCAGCCCATACACCTCTTGAATGCCGAACCGGTCCATCAGCCCGTCGGCACACATCTCGCGCCCACCGCCGCCGCCTTCTTCGGCGGGCTGGAAGATCACGATGGCGGTGCCATCGAAATTTCGCGTCTCTGCCAGATATTTCGCGGCACCAAGCAGCATGGACGTATGGCCATCATGACCGCAGGCATGCATCTTGCCAGGCGTCTTGGAGGCATAGGCGACGCCGGACTGTTCATGGATCGGCAGCGCATCCATATCGGCGCGCAAGCCGATGACCCTACCCGCCGTATCGCTTTTGCCCCTGATCACCCCGACAACGCCGGTGCGGCCTATCCCGGTTACCACCTCGTCACAGCCAAATTCCTTCAGCAGCGCCTCGACCTTGCCAGCCGTGCGATGCACCTCGAAGAGAAGCTCTGGATTTTCATGAATATCGCGGCGCCAGGCGGTAATTTCGGGCAAAAGCTCTGCAAAACGGTTCTTGACGGGCATGGGCCACTCCTTTTCCTCGGGCCTGACGATCTGCCAATTTTCCCCCGCAAGCAAGGGTCAGAGCGCAGGGCCGATGCTGATTTTTGACCCGTCGGTGAAACGCGACAGGCGAAAGCGCGTCAGATCATGGCCCGGCGACCGGCCCATGACCAGATCCGCCGTTACCCGGCCCACCGCCGGTCCGATGCCAAACCCGTGGCCCGAAAGGCCTGTGGCGATGGTCAGGCCGGGCAAGGCCGCCACATGGTCGATCACCGGGACGATATCGGGCATCACGTCAATCATGCCGGCCCAGGCGGCGGTGATCTTCGGCTTGCCAGCCTCTGGAAAAGCCGCCGCGAACTGGCTGCGGAGCTTTTCGATCTGCCGCAGATCGGGCGGCGGGTTAAGGACACGCAGCCGTTCAAAGGGGCTGATTTCGTCGGCAGACCAGCGCCGCCGCGTGCCCCAGCCGTCGGGGAAACCGCGAGGCGCGGCAAGTCCGAAGGAGGTCTTGCTCAGATCCTTGCGGATCATCGGCCAGAAGGCACCAAGATGGCGAAAGGCGTCCGGTCCGATCCAGAAACCATGTTCCCCGCCCGCCGTCAGCGTCAGCCCACCATCCAGCCTTTTGCGGATGGCAAAGTCATTGTCCGCCGCCGCTCCGTCAAAGCCGATATCAACGGGCGCGGTTGCCGCCACCGTGCCGCGGACGGTGAGTTGCGGCAGGTTGACCCCATGCGCACGCGCCAATAACGATGACCAGGCCCCGCCTGCCAGCACTACCCGGTCGGCCTGCACCCTGCCCGCCTCTGTCACAACGCCGGTCACACGACCCCCTGCCAGATCAAGCGCGCGGACGGCACACGCCTCCCGTATCACGGCCCCCGCCCGGTGCAGCGCCTGCGCCAGCGCCGGAACCGCCACCCAAGGCTCCGCCCGCCCGTCAGAGGCCGTCCAGATACCGCCCAGCCAGCCAGCCCGGTTCGGCAAGAGTGCCGCGACGGCTGCCTGATCCAGCATGCATGTATCGAGGTCATGCGCGCGGGCATGAACCATCCATGCCTCATATTCCGCCATGTCGGCTGGCCGGTTGGCGAGGTAAAGCACACCGGTCTGTCGGTAGCCCACATCAGTTTCCAGCTCGCGCGCCAAACCTTGCCAGATTTGCCGCGCCTCTATCATCAGCGGCAGTTCGGCCGGATCACGCCCCTGCTGGCGAACCCACCCCCAGTTTCGGCCCGACTGTTCCCCGGCGATCCGACCCTTTTCCAACAAGGCCACGCGCTGGCCCGCGCGGGTCAGGTACCAGGCGGTCATCACGCCGATGATCCCGCCGCCGATGACCACCACATCCACCGACCTTGGCAAAGGATCGGTAAAGGCCGCTGCGCGCTCCAACCCTATCGGAAACGGTCTCATGACACCTCCCCACTGGTGATGGCATGATCTAGGGCGAATAGCGCGGCTTTGTCCATCCTGCCGCGACCGCCCGTACCGTCGGGCAGTGTCGGGCACTGTCTGGCGGCGACAGGCCTGGCATGGTCTCTTTTGCCGAAACCCCCTATACATTCGCCGCGAAACCCCGTAGGGGCCACCATCCCCCCGACAGGCCGCTCTGGCCGGACGCCGCGGGGATATTCCCGAACGAAAGCGCCCTTACGCCATGACCGACCTTTCCGCCTATCCGCCATCCCTGTCCGAAGCGCTTGCCGCACGCGGCTATGACCGGCTGACCCCCGTGCAGGACGAAGTGACCAAGCCCCGCTATCAAGAGGCTGACCTTCTCGTCTCGGCCCAGACCGGATCGGGCAAGACGGTCGGTTTTGGTCTGGCCATTGCCCGTACCATCCTTGGTGATGACGACCGGCTGCCCCCCGCCGGTGCCCCCCTGGCCCTGGTGATTGCGCCGACGCGGGAACTGGCGCTGCAGGTAAAACGGGAACTGGCCTGGCTTTACGAAAAAGCCAATGCCAGCCTTGCCTCCTGTGTCGGCGGGATGGATATGCGCGACGAACGCCGCAGCCTTGACCGCGGCGCCCATATTGTTGTCGGCACGCCGGGCCGGATCAAGGACCATATTCTGCGCCAGTCGCTCGATCTGGGCCTGATCCGCGCCGTGGTTCTCGACGAGGCTGACGAAATGCTCGATCTCGGTTTTCGCGAGGATCTGGAGTTCATCCTCGGCTCTGCCCCAGCCGCGCGCCGCACGCTGATGTTTTCGGCGACTGTGCCGCGCGCCATCGAAAAGCTGGCGCAAGATTTTCAGCGCGACGCGCTGCGCGTCAGCGTCGCCTCGCAGGGCGGCCAACATGCCGACATCACCTATCAGGCGATGCAAGTCGCCGCATCAGATACCGAAGCTGCCATCATCAACAGCCTGCGCTATCACGAGGCGCAGAACGCCATTATCTTTTGCAACACACGTGTCAGCGTCAACCGGCTGACTACGCGCCTGTCAAACCGATCCTTTTCCGTGGTGGCCCTGTCGGGAGAGTTGAGCCAGCAGGAACGGACCCACGCGCTGCAGGCGATGCGCGACGGGCGGGCACGGGTCTGTGTGGCCACCGATGTGGCCGCGCGCGGCATCGACCTGCCGAATCTGGAACTGGTGATCCATGCCGATCTGCCCAGCAATTCCGAAACGCTGCTGCACCGGTCGGGACGCACCGGGCGCGCTGGCAAAAAGGGCACCTCGATCCTGATCGCCAGCCGCAATGGCCGCAAGAAGGCCGAAAACCTTTTGCGCGGCGCCAAGGTAGCCGCCGAATGGATCGATGCACCAACCGCCGACGCCGTACGCAAACGCGATGACGAACGGCTTTTGGCCGATCCCATCTGGTCCGCCCCGGCAGATGAGGCGGCAAGCGACCTAGCCGCCCGGCTTCTGGCGGCCCACGGCGCAAAGAAGATCGCCGCCGCCTATGTGCAGCTTTACCTTGCCGCCCGTGGCGCGCCAGAGGAGCTGGCCGCCGAAAGCAGCCGCCCCGACGCACCCTTTGGCCCCAGCCGCTGGTTCGCCATGTCAATCGGCCGCAATGACCGGGCCGAACCGCGCTGGATCCTGCCAATGCTTTGCCGTCGTGGCGGTATCGGGCGCGGCGATGTAGGCGCCATAAGGGTTCAGGAAAGCGAAACCTGGGTCGAGGTGTTGGAAACCGCCGCCAAACTGCTGATCAAGACCGTCGGCCCCGATCGCAAGCTGGAAGGCGATGTGACAATCCGCCCGCTCAGCAAGCCGCCCTTTGGCACCGCCCCGGCGCAGGCACCCGCAGAGGCTATGAGCACAAAGTCGCGGCCAGCTTACGAACGGCCGGCCGGCGAAAAGCCCACCTTTGAACGGCCGGCAGCCACGGCGCAGGCGCGGCCTAAACC
>JBARVM010000179.1:0-9143 GCA_049646265.1 Paracoccaceae bacterium | reverse complement strand
CGATATGGGCTTTGCCCAGGCCGTGGCGAACCGGGTGGTCTTTATGGATCAGGGGCAGATCGTCGAACAGAACGCGCCAGGCGAGTTTTTCAACAACCCGAAGTCCGACCGGACCAAGCTGTTCCTCAGCCAGATCCTCGGCCACTAGAACCTGCCGCAAAGCCGGTATCATGGCCGCGTCCGTCAAGGGCGCGGCCTTTTTCGTCTGTCCGGCGGGGTCAGTCTAGTCGCGGCCAGAGGGGACAAAGAAATCCAGCACGCTGCCGCTATTGGGCTGCAGGTCCTTCCACCGGTCGATCTGGAAGTCGACGACCAGCGTTGCAGCTGTCGGGTAGCGGCCGAAATCCGGGTTTACGGGCGCCCGCGCGGGCAATAACGCGGCAAATTCGGCGATACCAGGGTTATGGCCGATGATCATCACCGTATCGCCGCTGGCGCGTTTCAACTGTGCCATCATCACATCGGGCGAGGCGTGGTAAAGCGCGTCTAGAAAGGTGATGTCGGGCGTAACCTCCAACGGGGCGACCGCCAGCGTTGACCATGTCTCCTTTGTCCGCTTCGCGGTCGAACACAGCACCTGATCCGGCTCATAACCTCGCGAATGCAACCACTCCCCCAATTCCAGCGCCGACCTTATGCCGCGCCGGTTCAGCGCGCGGTCATGGTCTGTTACCATTGGATCATCCCAGGCGGACTTGGCATGACGGGTCAGGATTAGGCGGCGATGGCCAGCTGGGGTCATTTGTGAAAAAGCCTCATGTGATAGGCGGATTGTTCGGGCAGCCTGCCATATGCTTGTGACCTAGGGCAAGCGCGACGCGCACGACAGCCGCAAGATAGGCAGTCCGCGCCCTCTAGCCGGTCAAGCCAGGCGTGGCAGGCCGCCAGATCATAGCCCTGATCGGTCAGCGCCCCGGCGGGGCAGGCCGCAAGGCAGGGGCGGTCAGGGCAACTGTCGCAAGGTTTTGGGGGCGGCGCAGGTAGGGCCAGCCGTTCCTTCACCGCAATCGCGCCGCGGTAAGAGACAAAAAGCCCCGCCGCGTCATGGACCAGCAGCGTCACCGGCGAGACCCAGGCGCGACCAGTGCGCAGCGCCCATTGATAGACCGGGTAATAGGGCGGCCCGTCAGAGGGGAAAAAACATTGGCCGTCCAGCTCTGCCGCCAAGGCGCCAAGCACCCGCGCGGACCAGCGGTCTATCGGGTCTGGGCCACCATCCTGCCATTCCGCAGAGCCGGTGACATGGGCCCAGTAACCGGGTTCCGCCGGACCGAACATGAGGAGCGTCTGAAAGTTCGATCCCAGCCCGTCATCCGGACCCAGATGAAAGGCCCCAAAAAGCGCCAGATGCAGGCGCCGTGCTGTCGCCTCGATTGTTACGAGGCTGGTCAACGTGTCTGCGGGGCAACCCGCGGCGTGGTAGAACGGATCTGACTGCCCGCGCCATGATCGGTGAATAGTTCCAGCAGACAGGCGTTTGGTGTGCGCCCGTCCATGATCGTGGCGGCGCGCACGCCCTGATCCAGTGCCATAAGCGCGGTTTCGGTCTTGGGGATCATGCCGCCGGAAATGATACCGTCGGCGGTCATCTGCCGGATCTCTTCGGGGGTGATCTGGGTCATGATCTCGCCCTCGGCATTCTTGACGCCAGACACGTCGGTCAAAAGTAACAAACGGTCTGCCTGAAGCGCGCCGGCAATGGCACCAGCCGCCGTGTCGCCATTGACGTTGAAGGTTTCATTGTCATTGCGGCCCGTGGCCACGGGTGCCACCACCGGGATGATCCCGGCGTTGTACAGATCGCGCAGCACCTGAACATTCATCTCGACCGGCCGCCCGACAAAGCCCAGTTCCGGGTCGTCCGCCTCGCAAACCATCAGATCGTCATCCTTGCCGGAAATGCCCACCGCCCGGCCGCCCTGGTCATTGATCGCCTGCACGATACGCTTGTTCACCAGACCCGACAGGATCATCTCCACCACCTCGACGGTGGCCTGATCGGTTACCCGTTTGCCGCGCACGAATTTCGACTGGATGCCAAGCTTGGTCAGCATCTCATTGATCATCGGCCCGCCGCCATGCACGACGACAGGGTTGACGCCAACCTGCCGCATCAGCACGATATCGCGGGCAAATTCCGCCATGGCTGCCTGATCGCCCATCGCATTGCCGCCAAACTTCACCACCACGACGGCGCCCGAGAACCGCTGCAGATAGGGCAGGGCGCTGGAAAGAATTCTTGCGCTGGTAAATGCGTCATTCATCGTCGAGGTCTGCTTTCTCATGCATGGCTCCTGATCTGGCCTACCTTGGTAATCGGTTTGCCAGCGCCTGCCAAGCCTATCCGGCCGGCCGTTCCTGCGGCACTTTGGAATATCCCCGGCGGGTCGGCGCTACGCCGCCCCTCGCGCAAGATGGGCGCTTGTTTTCCCCAATAGCAGCGCTACTGTCCGGCCATGAGCAAAGCGGAAAAGACATTACTCCTGACCGGCGCCTCGCGCGGCATCGGTCATGCGACGGTGAAACGGTTTGGTCGCGAAGGATGGCGGGTGCTGACCTGTTCGCGCCACCCGTTCGACCCGCGCTGCCCCTGGCCGGGGGGGGAGGAGAACCATATCCAGATCGATCTGGCCGATCCCAACCGCACGATAGAGGTGATCGCCGAGATCCGGGAGAAGCTGGGCGGTCAGTTACATGCGCTGGTCAATAATGCCGGGATCTCCCCCAAGGGGCCGGACGGTGGCCGGCTGAATACGCTCGACACCGACTTGCGTACATGGGGCCATGTCTTTCATGTGAACTTCTTTGCCAGCGTCATTCTGGCGCGCGGCTTGCAGGCTGAACTGACGGCGGCCAAGGGCGCGATCGTCAATGTGACATCCATTGCAGGCAGCCGCGTGCATCCTTTTGCCGGTGCTGCCTATTCCACATCCAAGGCGGCGCTGAAGGCGCTGACCCGAGAAATGGCCCATGATTTCGGCCCGATGGGTGTCCGCGTCAATGCCATCGCCCCGGGCGAGGTTGAAACGGCAATCCTGTCGCCGGGCACCGAAAAGATCGTCGAAACCCTACCCTTGCGGCGGTTGGGCCAGCCCGAAGAGGTGGCAGATGTGATCTGGTTTCTTTGCACCGACCAGTCTTCCTATGTCACCGGGACAGAGATAGAGGTCAATGCAGGCCAACATGTCTGACGGTCAGAGTGATTGACGGGTAGCAGGCCGGCTTGGAGGCCAGCTACTCCATCGCCGCGATAATGGCGCGCAGCGTTTCGATCCCGTCGCCCTTTTCTGCCGAGGTCATAAGTATTTCAGGGTAGGCGGCAGGATGTTTTTGCAAAGCCTCCCGCACCTGATTGCAGACCTTTTCATGATCTGACGCCTTGACCTTGTCGGCCTTGGTCAGAACCACCTGAAAGGTCACGGCGGACCGGTCGAGCAGGTCAAGAATTTCCTCATCCACCGGCTTGATCCCGTGGCGCGTGTCGATCAGTACAAAAGCGCGGCGCAGGGTCTGGCGGCCTGCCAGATAGGCCTTGAGCAGTCGCTGCCACTTTTCAACAATGGCTTTTGGCGCCTCGGCATAGCCATAACCGGGCAGATCAACCAGATAATGGCTGTCACCGGCGGTAAAGAAGTTGATTTCCTGAGTGCGGCCGGGGGTGTTGGAGGCGCGCGCAAGGCTGCGCCGCCCGGTCAGCGCATTAATCAGGCTGGACTTTCCGACGTTTGATCGCCCGGCAAAGCAAAATTCCAACCGGTCCGGCGGCGGCATGCCGTCCATGGCGACGACGCCCTTCAGAAACTCGATCTGGCTGGTCAGCAACAGCCGCCCCGCCTCGCGTGCCGCCGCGTCCGGTTCGGGGCTGAGCGGAAAGGCCTGTTTCATGCCAGACGCTCGAGCCGGTCGCCCCGGGCAACAAAGCCGCTTTCTGTGACGCGGGCATAAAGGCCGAAATTCTGATGGTCGAACTGGGCGCGCAAAGCGGCAAGCGTGTCGGCATCTCGCACGCCGGTATCGGGGTTAGCCGTGGTCGCAAGGCAACGTACGATCGGCTCGACAACCTCAACCACGGCGCCGCCAAGACGAAAGCGGGCGCCGATCAGATCATGTTCGGCAAAGGGTTCAAGCCCCTCGATCCAGAAATTTCCGCGCCAGCGACGGGGGGAAAGTTCGGTCCCCATCGCGTCACTCAGCGCGCGGTTGGAGGCGAGGTTGATCAGCGACACCGACGGATAGTCCGTATCGGTCATACCGCGCACCGGGATGGAATAGATCGCGGCAGGAAGCGCGCGGTCGGTCGGGGAAATCGGCCTGACCCATTCGATGAAACGCGCCTGATCGGCCGGGTCATCGGGGCAAAAAATCAGGTCCGGCCGTTCGGGGTGCGTCAGGGTCAGGCTGGCAGTTTCCTCATCCAGCCGTGCATTGATCGCCATCAGCCTCGGCGCCTTGGAACCGCGCGAAAAGTTTGCACATTCGGCCCATTGGCCCGTTTCGATCCGCGCCGCCTCATGGGCAACTGCCCAGCGTCTGTCCCATGGCAGGCCTTCGCCCGCCGTCAGCCGCACCTCCGCCAGCTCCTCTCGCCCATGCGACTTGAGCGGGTGGCGCCAGATCGCGGTGACGCTGCCGTTCATTTCTCCGCCGCCTTGTTCCGGCGCATCCCGCTTTTGATATTGCCGAAAATGTCAGGGCGTTTTCCGTGCATCGCCATGATCGTGTACTGCTGCAGGAAGGTGATGGTGTTGTTGGTGATCCAGTAAAGCACCAGACCAGAGGCAAAGCTGCCCAGCATGAACATGAAGATCCAGGGCATCCAGGCAAAGACCGCCGCCTGGGTTGCATCGGTGGGGGCCGGGTTCAGTTTTTGTTGGAACCACATGGAAATGCCCAGAAGGATCGGCAACACGCCCAGCGACAGGATAAAGAACAGGCTGCCCGGTTCCGGTGTGGCCCAGGGCAAGAGGCCAAAGAGATTGAGGATCGACGAAGGGTCGGGCGCCGAAAGGTCGCGGATCCAACCGATCCACGCGGCGTGGCGCAGCTCCAGCGTCACATAGATGACCTTGTAGAGCGAATAGAAGATCGGGATCTGCAAGAGGATCGGCAAACAGCCAGATGCAGGATTGACCTTTTCCTTCTTGTAAAGCTCCATCATGCCTTTTTGCATCTTCTGGCGGTCGTCGCCCGCAGCCTCTTTCAGCTTTTCCATCTCGGGCTGAAGTTCCTTCATCTTGGCCATCGAGACATAGGATTTTCGGGCCAAGGGAAAGACGGCGGCTTTGATGATGAAGGTCAGCGCAATGATGGCAAAACCCATGTTGCCGATCAGCCCGTGCAGCGTGTGCAGAAGCCAGAACATCGGCTTGGTGAGAAAGAAGAACCAGCCCCAGTCGATGGAATCAACAAAACCGCCAATGCCAAGGGTTTTTTCGTAGGTGCGGATCGTTTCCCATTCCTTTGCGCCGGCAAAGAGCATGGTTTTCGATGAAACGCTTGCACCAGGGGCCACTGCCAATTCCGGCAGGCGGGTGGAGGTGACGTAATAGTCGCCCTTGGGAATATATTTGGCGACAAGGTCAAAGGGCTGGCCCGGTTCCGGGATCAGGGTTGTCATCCAGTATTTGTCGGTCAGGCCGATCCAGCCGCCGGTGGCAACCGGCACAACGTCAACCGGGCCTTCGGCTACGGTTGCGGGCAGTTTTGTCAGTTTCTTGTAGGTCAGGTCATGCAGGGTGCCGTCTGCCATGCCGATGGAGCCTTGGTGCAGCACATAGGTTGACGGGCCTGCCGGTATGCCCTGGCGCAGGACAAGGCCGTAGGGGGCCAGTTTTACCGCAGCATCGCTATTGTTTTGCACCGACTGGGTAACGGTGAACATGTAGTTTTCGTCAACCTCGATCTGGCGGCGAAAGATCAGGCCCGCGCCATTGTCCCAGACCAGGGTGATCGGCGACTGCGGTGTCAGTGTCGTGCCCGATTCCACTGCCCACAAGGTCGCGGTTGTCGGCAGGGTGACCGCGTCGCCGCGCCAGCCGTAATTCACAAAATAGGGCTGAACCGGCTGGTCCGTCGTGCTTTTGGCGCCATCATAGCCAAGCAGGCGTACGTCGGGCGCGTCAGCCTCGATCGTTTCACGATAGTCTTTCAGCAAAAGGTCATCAAGGCTGCCACCCAGAAGCGAGATCGAACCGGCAAGGCGCGGGGTATCGATGATGACCCGCGGCGCAGTGGCGGCGGTCATGCTGGATGGTGTGGCTGCAGCGCCAGTATCTGCCGAACCGTCAAGGGTCACGGGATCGGCGCTGGCGTCGGCGGAAGGGGTTTCGGCAATCTGGGTGGTCGCCGGAACCGCCGTCAGATCCGGCGTCGGCGTGGGCGGCGCGAAAAAGCTGTACCAGCCGATAATCACCAGCATCGAAAGCGCCATTGCCAGCATGAGGTTCTTGTTCTGATCGTCCATGAGGACCCACCACCCGATTTCCGTTGATCAGGCTGGTTCAACAGAAGGGGCCAGCAAAGGTCAAGCGCTTTTCGCCAACCAAAGCGTCCGGCCCGGCCCGCAGCGGAAAAAACCGCCTGGCTAGGGGCAAATTTGATCGTCAGACAATCTTGCGGCCGAGTTTGGCGGTGGAATGGAGTTTTGCGGCGTGGCTTTCCATCCAGCCAATTGTTTCGTCAAACGGCATCGGTCGCGCGATAGCAAACCCCTGAACATGGCAACAGCCGAGCTGTGATAACATGGCAAATTCGCCGGCTGTCTCGACCCCTTCGGCAAGGGTCTCCAGCTCCAGCCTTTCAGCCATCGACAGGATTGCCGTCAGCATCCGCTGCTGTTTCGCGTCACTGTCGACCCTTGTCACGAAAGAGCGGTCGATCTTGATCCGGTTAACTGCAAAGCGACGGATCGACGTGATAGAGGCATGACCCGTACCGAAATCATCCAGATCAATTTTGCAGCCCATTTCCGACAGGGCCGCGATGTTGTGGACGACTGTATCATTTTCCGTCTCCGCGACGACGGTTTCGAGGATTTCGATAGTCAGACGTTCCGGGGCGATTTCGAACCGGTCGAGTTCCCAACGCAGCTTTTCCACGATCTTGACGTTGCGCAACTCTTCCTTGCAGAAATTCACCGCGACAGAAGGCACATGATATCCCGCCCGATCCCAGGTGCGCAGCGCGTTCAGCGTTTGAAACAGCATCACCTCACCCAGACGCGGCGCCAACCCTGTTGAGGCGATGGCAGGGAGAAATTCGGCCGGGGGCAAAAGCCCCTTTTCGGGATGTTTCCAGCGTGCCAACGCCTCGAATCCCGATACTTCGCCCGTGTCGGTGGAAAGCTGCGGCTGGAAGTAGGCGACAACCTGCCCCATCTCAATGGCCGCCTCGACCTGGCCGCGCAGGTGCTTGCGGTCCGATGCGGCGCTGGCGATTTCCGAGGAATAGGCGCGGATGGCCGAGGGGCCGTTGCGCCAGGCGTCATCATTTGCCGTTTCGGCGGCGGCAAGCATCGCCTCGCCCGTTGCCTCGGGCGCGCGGCTGGGTAAGCAAAAACCGATAGAACACGAAATATAGACAGTCGTTGCGTCAACTGACAAAGGCTCCTGCACCGCCTGTTGCAGTCTTGCGGCCAATTGAATCATGGCTTCCAGATCAATCCGCCGCACCGGGCCAAGCGCCACGGCAAAGCGCGCCCCTTCGAGCCGGGCAATCGTGTCGTGCTGGCGCATGGTCACATAGATACGCTCGGCCACCCGCCGCATGATCTGATCATGTGCCGCCTGACCATAGCGTTCCAGCAGGGATTGCGGATCATCAAGACAAAGGACAAGGGCGGCGGTGGTCTTGCCGGTGATCGCACTGTTCTTCAAGGCCACGCTTAGCGATTTCTCCACCGCGCTGCGCATCATCATGCCGCTGATCGCGTCCCGCCATTCCCCTTCGCCAATAGTGGTCGTGGGGTCTGCGGGCGGTTTCGCGGCGCGCAGGACACTGAGAAGTATGATGGTGCTTGCTACGATGGCCATTCCTTGGGAACCAAGCCACAGCCACGAAATCGGCAGTGCAATGCCTATGGCCGCCAGATCGGCAGTGGTGATCCGCTGGCCAATGCGTTCCAGAATGACTGAAAGGGATGAAATGACTTGCCGCATTAGCCAGCCTCTTGTGACAGGGGCAGTCCTCTGCCCGTATCACAGGCTATGCGCCATCAGGTGACTATAGCGTTAATGCCCATCACGAAGTTAATAGGGCGCATCCGGCTCGGAGGGCGCGGCCGCCGTCGCCGCCGCCAGAGCCAGCCCGGCGAAATCGAAAAGGCTGCTGTCCAGAAGATGCGAAGGGCGCGCATTCATCAGCGCCCGGAATATCACCTGCCGCCGCCCGGGGCTGCGCGCCTCCCACCCGTCCAGGATCTGCTTGACCTGCTGACGTTGCAGCCCATCCTGACTGCCGCAAAGATCGCAGGGAATGATCGGGTAATTCATCGCCTGGGCGAATTTCTCGCAGTCAGCCTCGGCCACAAAGGCCAGCGGGCGGTAAAGGAAAAGATCGCCATCCTCATTCACCAGTTTCGGCGGCATCGTCGCCAGCCGCCCGCCATGAAAGAGGTTCAGAAAGAAGGTTTCCAGAATATCGTCGCGGTGGTGGCCAAGCACCACAGCCGAACAACCCTCTTCCCGTGCGATCCGGTATAGATTGCCGCGCCGGAGCCGCGAGCAGAGCGAACACATGGTGCCGCCCGGCGCGATCTTGTCGGTGACGATGGAATAGGTATCGGCATATTCGATGCGGTGTTCGACACCCATCTTGGTCAGGAACTCGGGCAATACGGTCGCCGGAAAGCCCGGCTGCCCCTGATCGAGGTTGCAGGCCAAAAGATCGACCGGCAGAAGGCCGCGCCATTTCAACTCTTGCAGCACCGCCAACAGCGTATAGCTGTCCTTGCCGCCCGAGAGGCAGACCAGCCAGCGCGCGCCAGGGGCGATCATGCCATAGGTCTCGATCGCCTCGCGGACGTTCTGCACCAGCCGCTTGCGCAGCTTCTTGAATTCCGTGGATTTCGGCGCACCGTAAAACAACGGATGGATATCGTCGGCTTCATCTAGCATGGGCCCCGCGATACTCCAATCCGCGCGACC
>JBARVM010000178.1:0-1730 GCA_049646265.1 Paracoccaceae bacterium | reverse complement strand
TGCCTCGGGCGCGATGGTGTTGCCCGACTGGCATGGCGTAGCCCTGCTTGCCCTGTCCGGCGTGGTCGGCATCCTTCTGGGCGATACGTTCAACTTCGCCGCGGTGGGGCGGCTCGGGCCGCGGCGGGCGGGCGCGATCTTTGCGCTGAATGCCCCGATGGCCGCCGTTCTGGCATGGCTGATCCTGGACGAGCGGCTGGGCTGGCAGGCGGCGCTTGGAATCGGCGTCACGATCACCGGTGTCGCGCTGGCGATCATGGGGCGGCCGCCGCAGACCGCCCACCGGTTTGAGCAGATGAACGGACGGCTGCGCTCGGGCCTTTTCTTCGGCCTCTTGGCAGCGCTCGGTCAGGCCGTCGGGGCGTTGATCGCCCGGCCCTATATGCAGGGCGGGCTTGACCCCTATCTGGGTTCGCTGATCCGGGTCGGTGCCTCTGGGCTGGTGATGGGCGTCGTGGCCACCCTCCCCTTCGCCCCACCCCGCCCCGGAGCAATCAGCTGCACGGCGCTTGTGCTGACCGCGCTGACGGCGGTGATCGGGCTTCTGCTGGGCATGACCCTGTTCCTCTACGCGCTTCAGGGCGCGAAAACCGGGATCATCGCGACGCTTTCGGCAACCTCACCGGTCATCATCCTGCCGCTGCTCTGGCTCAGAACCGGCCAGCGGCCAAGCGCCAAAAGCTGGACTGGCGCGACGCTGGCTGTGATCGGGCTGGCCCTGATCTTCACGCGCTAGTCGGGATCAAAGCAGTAACCGAAACGGGCGATGTCTTTCGCACAGAGTTCCGCGACAATGCCGGCATCACGTTCGGAATAGTAGGGCCGCCAATCGCGCTGGCGGTCTGATGCGTTTTCGATGGCAAGCGGCGCAAGGCGGAAGCCGAGATGGGCTTCGAACGGGGCGACGTCCTCATCGAAATGCTCAAGCCGGATGAAGAGGTTGCAGCGCTCGACCCCGTCGGCATTTCTCACATAGCTGTCTAAGGGATGGGCGGCGAAGCTTGCCCGTGTCTCCGGTGCGTCGAGGAAGCCGCTAAAATCCGTTCTTTTCGCCAGCGTCACCGCCGGATGGTCGAATTTCTGGGCGCGCAGCCAGTGATAATAACTGACCATCCGGTCCCAGGGATTGCGCACCATGGTCACGGTGAAGAACCCGGCAATCTCATCCTCGGTGGCGAGCCCGCGGATATCGGCAAGCGTCGAATGTTTCCACAGCCGCCCAGGGGTTTCCAGCCGCCTTTGCCGCCCTGCCCGCGCTCGGCCCTTGGGCGTGTCGGCGACGATGATATCGTCCTTTAGCGCCCGCGCCTCCAACGCGAGCGTCAGTGCTGTGCCCCCGGTCTTGGGGATATGCAGAAAGAGGAATTTTCGCCCGTGCGAAAGATACATGGATCAGGGCGCGCGCAGGGCGATCATGGTCCCGGCAAGGAAAATCAGCACAATCCCGACAAGCCCAATGAGGCCAAGTACCTGCCCCCAAAGGACCCATGTCCAGAAGGCGCTCATCGGCAGGATCACATATTCGAAGATAGCGACGCGGTTCGCCTCTGCCGTCTGATAGGCGCGAATGGCCATTCCGACACCGACGAGAGAGCCTGCCTCCTGCACCAGCGTCCAGAAGAGGAAAGAGCCGCTGGGCCAGACCAGCCCGCGCAGAAGAAAGCCGTCTGGCCCCTCCGGCACGGTTGGCTGCCACAGCGCCAGCACGCCAAGGCCGAGCAGCCCGCAAC
>JBARVM010000177.1:0-3005 GCA_049646265.1 Paracoccaceae bacterium | reverse complement strand
GCGTGGCGGTTGTAGGGTCGACCACGAAGGTGCCCCGCCCGATCGTTGCCTCCAACAATCCGTCGCTGGTGACGATCTGATAGGCGCGTGCGACCGTGCCGGGAGTGACTGAAAGCTTCCAGGCCAGTTGCCGGACCGGCGGCAGTTTGGTGCCCGCCGCAAGTTCGCCAGACCGGATGGCGCTGCGCAAGGCATGGGACAGGGCCAGGTATTTCGGGCCCTCATACATTTCCAGATCTGGCGACCAGAGATCGTTCATCACAGTCCTCGATTGTGACCATCACAATATTTCACTAGCACAAGTCTAAGGTGCATTGTACGCTTATTGTAGCAACAATATTGTATCAATACAATGCTATTGGCACGACAACAAAAGAAAGGACGCGCCATGGATCATTTCATTAGTAAGCAGGCGATAGGCCGGAACAGACTATCGGTTTGGTCCTGGTTCCAGGCGGCTCCGAAATGGTTCGTAACAGCACGCATGCGCCAGCGCTCACGCTACCGGCTTGCGCAGCTTGGCGATCGGGAACTTCGTGACATCGGCCTGACAAGGGCCGAAGCCGCTTATGCAGCGAGCCGACCCTTCTGGCAGGAATAGCACCCCAGAGGCGTCACAACCCCAGAGTGAACGCCTCTTCCTGGGCCGGGATTTAGTCCCGGCCCTTTTTTATTCGACAAGCAAAAGGCCCGCAGTTTCCTGCGGGCCTATTTTCGACCGAAGAAAGTTGGTCTTAACGCTTGGAGAACTGGAAGCTCTTGCGGGCCTTGGCCTTGCCGTATTTCTTCCGTTCGACGACGCGGCTGTCGCGGGTCAGGAAGCCGGCAGCCTTGAGGGCGCCGCGCAGCGAGGGTTCGTAAAGCTGCAGCGCTTTCGAAATACCGTGTTTAACCGCTCCGGCCTGGCCGGAAAGGCCGCCACCGGCAACCGTGGCCATAACGTCGAACTGACCTTCGACATTGGCAACCTGGAAGGGCTGACGCAGGATCATCTGCAACACCGGACGGGCGAAATAGACCGACATGTCCTTGCCATTAACCACAACCTTGCCAGAGCCGGGCTTGATCCAGACACGGGCGACAGCGTCTTTGCGCTTGCCAGTCGCGTAAGAGCGGCCAAGCGAGTCGCGCTGCGGGGTGCGTTCGATTGCATCGGCGACAACTGCGGCGGGCGTACCCGAAACAGCGGCCTTCAGATCATCGAGGGATTTGATATCATCGGCCATCTTATGCGCTCCGCGTGTTCTTCGGGTTCATCGACTTGACGTCCAGCACTTCGGGCTGCTGCGCTTCGTGCGGATGATCGGCCCCTGCATAGACGCGCAGGTTGGTCATCTGCTGACGGCCCAGACGGTTGCGTGTGATCATACGCTCTACCGCCTTGATGACCACACGCTCGGGGTGGTTGCCATCCAGCACCTGTGCCGCGGTGCGGAACTTGATGCCGCCCGGGTGGCCGGTGTGCCAGTAGTAACGTTTGTCTTCACGCTTGGCGCCGGTCATCTGCACCTTGTCCGCATTGATGACGATGACATTGTCACCCATGTCCATATGCGGGGTAAAGGTGGCCTTGTGCTTGCCGCGCAGGCGGTTGGCGACGATAACGGCCAGACGGCCCAGAACCACGCCCTCGGCGTCGATCAGGATCCATTTCTTTTCGATATCCGCCGGTTTTGCGGTATAGGTTTTCATGAGTAGCCCTTCGGGTTACGGGTCAGCAAAGACCCCCATAGTGGGGGCCGGGATTGGATGCAGGCTTTTCCGGTATTTGACTGGCCGCGTCAAGGGGCGCGCGCGGGAATAATAACAACAAAAACAATTACATAAAAATGTGGTATTAATTTACCCCACAATTTTCTGGCCATTTGGCGGAATCGAATAGGTTAGACCGGCGCGTGCGACGGGATCGGCCTTGCCCCGCGAAAAAAGCACGACATCCCCCACCCCAAGCCGCCGCCCGACCTTCAAAAGCCGCGCCTTGGCGGTCACGTCGCGATCTCCGTCAGGCTTGCGCAGAAAATCCATCGAGACATTGACGGTAACCGCCAGCGCCACGGGCCCGATCCGGGTGAGAAGGGCGAGATACATCGCCACATCGGCCAATCCGAACATGGACGGGCCAGAGACCGTGCCACCGGGCCGCAAATGATCCGGCCGCACCTTCAGCCGAAGGTCCAGCCCCTCCTCCGTCACGGCATCGATCACATAATCCTTCTGCATCTGCGGAAAATCATGGGCAAAGAAGGCTCTGATCTCTTCAAGGTTCATTACGGTTTGCATTTTGTCCCCTGCGTCGTCCATGGTGAAACTTGGCAGGAAATACGGGGATGGCACAAGTGCAGGAAGCGCTGATACTCAAAGAACGTCACGGCACGGTCCTGTCGCTGACGCTCAACTCTCCCAAGAACCTCAACGCCCTATCCGATGCGATGTTGGCAGCGCTGAAGGCGGCGTTCGAAGAGGTGGCGACCGATCCGACTGTGCGGGTGGTAATCCTGCGCGGTACGGGCAAGGCATTTTGCGCGGGCCATGACCTGCGCGAGATGCAGGCGGCACGGCAGGCCGCGGATGGTGGGCGCGCCTATTTCGCCGATCTATTCGCCCGTTGCAGCGCGGTGATGCAGATGATCCCCGCCCTGCCCCAACCGGTAATCGCCGAGGTCCATGGGATCGCCACAGCCGCGGGTTGCCAGCTGGTGGCAAGTTGCGACATGGCGGTGGCGGCAACCGGGACAAGATTTGGGGTTAACGGCGTGAATATCGGGCTGTTCTGTTCGACGCCCATGGTGGCCCTGAGCCGCAATATCGGCCGCAAACAGGCGTTCGAGATGTTGACGACCGGCAGTTTCATCGAGGCCGAACGCGCGGTGGATCTGGGGCTGATCAACCGCGCTGTTGCCGCTGATCAGCTTGGGGCCGAAGTGCTTGATCTGGCGCAGACGGTCGCGGGCAAGCTGACCGCTGCCGTGAAGATCGGCAAACGCGCCTTTTATGACCAGTTGGGT
>JBARVM010000176.1:0-2288 GCA_049646265.1 Paracoccaceae bacterium | reverse complement strand
TCCCAATCTGATCCGCCGTTACCGCGAAACCGACAGCGCCTGGTCGCGCGAGGATATGGAACGGTTTCAGAACAATCGGCCCTGCGGCACCTGCGAAGGTTACCGTCTGCGGCCAGAGGCATTGGCAGTAAAGATCGCTGGCCTGCATGCCGGTCAGGTTGTCCAGATGTCAATCAAGGAGGCCTTTGGCTGGGTCGATACGGTTTCGGCGCATCTGACCCATCAGCAGAATGAAATCGCCCGGCTGATCCTCAAGGAAATTCGTGAAAGATTGGGGTTTTTGAACAATGTGGGGCTTGATTACCTGACCCTGTCGCGCAACGCCGGTACGCTTTCGGGCGGGGAGAGCCAGCGCATTCGTCTGGCAAGCCAGATCGGTTCTGGCCTGACCGGGGTTCTTTATGTGCTTGATGAACCCTCCATCGGGCTGCATCAGCGCGATAATGACCGGCTGCTTGGCACGTTGAAGAACCTGCGCGATCAGGGCAACACGGTTCTGGTTGTCGAACATGATGAAGAGGCGATCCGCGCCGCCGATTATGTCTTTGACATAGGTCCGGGGGCCGGGGTGCATGGCGGGCAGGTTGTCAGCCACGGCGCGCCGTCCTATGTCGCGGCGGACCCCGGGTCACTGACCGGCCAGTATCTTTCGGGCCAGCGCGAAGTTCCGGTGCCCAAGGGCCGCCGTCCGGGCAATGGCAAGGTGCTTGCTGTGGTCAAGGCGACCGGTAACAATCTGAAAGAGGTGACGGCCGAGTTTCCCCTGGGGCGCTTCATCTGTGTGACCGGCGTTTCAGGCGGCGGCAAATCCACCCTGACGATCGAGACGCTTTACAAGAATGCCGCGATGAAGCTGAACGGCGCGCGCGAAACGCCAGCGCCTTGTGAAACGATCACCGGTTTCCAGCATCTCGACAAGGTTATCGACATTGACCAGCGCCCCATTGGCCGCACTCCGCGTTCCAACCCGGCTACCTACACCGGCGCCTTCACCCCGATCCGCGACTGGTTTGCTGGCCTGCCAGAGGCCAAAGCGCGCGGCTACAAGGCGGGCCGTTTTTCCTTTAACGTCAAGGGCGGGCGATGCGAGGCCTGTCAGGGCGACGGTCTGATCAAGATCGAGATGCATTTTCTGCCCGACGTCTATGTCACCTGCGAAACCTGCAAGGGCCATCGCTATAACCGCGAGACGCTGGAGATCAAGTTCAAGGGCAAGTCGATCGCCGATGTGCTCGACATGACGGTCGAGGATGCGCAGGATTTCTTCAAGGCCGTCCCGTCGATCCGCGAAAAGATGGATGCTTTGGTGCGGGTCGGGCTTGGCTATATCAAGGTCGGTCAGCAGGCCACGACCCTGTCGGGGGGCGAGGCGCAGCGGGTGAAACTGTCAAAGGAGCTGGCGCGGCGCTCGACGGGCCGTACGCTCTATATCCTTGATGAGCCGACGACGGGCCTGCATTTTGAAGATGTGCGCAAGCTTCTGGAAGTGCTGCATGAGTTGGTTGAACAGGGCAATACGGTGATTGTCATCGAGCACAATCTCGACGTCATCAAAACCGCCGACTGGATCCTTGATATCGGTCCCGAAGGGGGCGACGGCGGCGGGCAGATCGTGGCTACCGGCACGCCAGAGACGGTGGCCAAGTCCGATGTCAGCCATACAGGCCGTTATCTGGCAGAGGCACTGAAACCCCGCAAGCTGGCCGCAGAATAAAGGCGGCCAACCGGCCGCCTTTTTTGGGTTTTGAACTGTGGGTACGCTGTCAGGCGGCTTTGCGGCGGCGGCGCAACACGCCAAGCCCGCCAAGACCGGCGACCAGCATCAGACCAGCCGCAGGAACCGGAACCGGTGCCGGGGGCGAAATGGTATATTTGGTGGAGGTTTCGCAGGTCGGTTGGCTGAACTGCGTTGACTGGGTGCAGACCGGATCAAGCCCCTGAACATGTATCATTGCCGACGGATTGCTGCCGCTGCCGAAGAACAGGTTCGAAAGCTGCACGCCGAGCAGGGTAAAGGCGGAAAATTCGCCAACATCCAGCCGGTTCGCCCCGCTGTTGCGGTTGCTCGAACTCCAGCTGATAACGAGGTCCCAAGGGGTCAACGGGCCGACGCCGCCGTTAAAAGACAGGCCACCGGCAACGCCACCGGTATTTTGCATCGTTATGCCAGAAGTGCTGCCGTTATACATCATCTGCAGGCGCGTATCGAAAGCGCCAGAACCGCCAGCGGCACCGGTATTGGTGAAGAGAAAATCAACGTTATTTCCGTTCTGGGTCGCCGTAAGGGT
>JBARVM010000175.1:0-4389 GCA_049646265.1 Paracoccaceae bacterium | reverse complement strand
GGGCGACAGCAGCCCGCGGCGGGTGCGTTACAACCTTGCGGAAAGCCCCTTTGCCGCTTTGGCCCGGCGGCGCGACAAGGATGGCAATCTGTTTTTGGAACCCGAGCTGGTCGTCGCAGGCGAGCGTCTGCGCGAGGATTTCGAACTGGCGCAAATGGGTCCGAAAGTGGCGCAGAACTGGGACCGGTTTCTCACCGCGTCGGACCGTGGAAATTTCCGCCCCGACACCGGCGGCGGCGATGGCCCGTCGCGGGCGCGCGAACGGGTCGCGGCGGCCCTGCGCGACCTTGGCCCGGGGCTTGGCGACGTTGTACTGCGCTGCTGCTGTTTTCTCGAAGGGTTGGAAGTGGCCGAGAAGCGTATGGGCTGGTCGGCCCGTTCCGGCAAGATCGTCCTGCGCATTGCCCTTATCCGGCTCAAGCGCCATTATGACGAGGTCTATGGCGGGAAATCCCCCCTGATAGGCTAGAAGGTGGCGCCGGGTGGCCCGTGTGACCGCCCGGCTACCAGAAGGATCAGGAAGCTTTGGTCACGCCCATGGCATGCAGCGCACCCGCTGCGGCTCCACCAAGAAGAGGGGCAAGGATGTAAAGCCACATCTGCGCCAAAGCATCACCTCCGACAAACAGCGCCGGTGCCAGCGACCGCGCCGGATTGACCGAAGAGCCGGAAATATTGATGCCCGCCAGATGGATCAGCACCAGTGTCAGACCAATGGCAAGACCGGCCAAAGCGCCCGCACCGTTGGAGGCCGTCGCGCCAAGGATCACCGTCACGAAGAGGAAGGTTGCCACCGCCTCGAAGATGAAGGCCGCCGTCACGCCAGAAGCGCCGACGGTTGTCTGGCCAAGCCCATCGCCGGGCGTGCCCATGATCTTGATCACGATAATGGCCAGCACCGCGCCGATCACCTGCGCGATGACATAGCTGATGAAATCACCCATCGACATACGACCGGACGTCAGCATTCCAATCGACACGGCCGGGTTGAGATGCGCGCCCGAAATGGCGCCTATTCCGTAAGCTGCCGCGACAACCCCAAGGCCAAAGGCAAAGGAAATACCGACATGGCCGATATCCGAACCCGCGTAGACGATGGCGCAGGTACCCAGGAATACCAGGATAAATGTTCCGATGACTTCGGCGATAAACTTGTTAGACATGATCCCTCCTATGGAAAGCCGGTTTATTGCCCGGCCATTCTTCTGTGTCCGTCTTCTTGCAGCAGGATTGCACCTGCAGCAAGAAGATCATAAGTTGAATGGGATGTTTCCAACAGGGGAAAAAATCCGGTGCGTGATCTGAAGTTGCCCGCGGGCCGCCATCCTGAAAAGGCCCACCGGCCCGATCAGGACCAGCCAAAGAAACCGGCATGGATTCGCGTCAAGGCGCCGACCTCGGACGGTTACAAGAAAACCCGCGACATCCTGCGCGACAACCGGCTTGTCACCGTCTGCGAAGAGGCGGGTTGCCCCAATGTCGGTGAATGTTGGAGCCAGGGCCACGCCACCATGATGATCATGGGCGAGATCTGCACGCGCGGCTGTTCCTTTTGCAATATCGCCACCGGCCGCCCCGATATGCTCGACGCGTTCGAGCCGGGGCGCGTCGCCCATGCGGTGGAAACGCTGGGGCTGAACCATGTTGTCATCACCTCGGTCGATCGCGACGATCTGGAGGATGGCGGCGCCGATCACTTTGCCCAGACAATCCGCGCCATCCGCCATCGTGCGCCCGCCACCACGATCGAGATCCTGACACCGGACTTTCTGAAGTGTGGGCCGGAGGCGCTTGAAAAGGTGGTGGAATCTCGACCTGACGTTTTCAACCACAATCTTGAAACCGTGCCCGGCCTTTACCCTTCGGTCCGCCCCGGCGCGCGCTATTTCCACAGCCTGCGCCTGCTGCAACGGGTCAAGGAGCTGGACCCGACCCTTTTCACCAAATCCGGTGTCATGGTTGGCCTTGGCGAGAATGCGCAAGAGGTGCGGCAGGTCATGGATGACATGCGCGCCGCCGATGTGGATTTCCTGACCATCGGGCAATATCTGCAGCCGACGCCGAAACATCACCGTATCGACCGTTTCGTCACACCCGAGGAATTCAAGTCCTACGAGACAGCCGCCTATGGCAAGGGCTTCCTGATGGTGTCGGCCACACCGCTGACCCGTTCTTCCTATCACGCCGGGGATGACTTTGCCCGCCTGCGCGCCGCCCGGTTGGCAAAGCTGGGTCTGGCCTGATTTTTCCGCCATTTCGCATTTGCAGCAAAGCCTTTCTGGACAGTGGCCGGGGGCGGCGCTAAATCTTGCCGAACCACGCCACAACCCCAATGGAGCCAATGCCCAATGGCCAGCCTGAACGACATCCGCTCAACCTTTCTCGACTATTTCAAACGTAACGGCCATCGGGTTGTCGACAGCTCTCCGCTGGTGCCGCGCAATGACCCCACACTGATGTTCGCCAACTCCGGCATGGTCCAGTTCAAGAACCTTTTCACCGGGATCGAGACGCGCGACTACAAACGTGCCACCACGGCACAGAAATGCGTGCGGGCAGGTGGCAAACATAATGACCTCGACAATGTCGGCTATACGGCGCGCCACCATACCTTCTTTGAAATGCTGGGCAATTTCTCCTTTGGCGATTATTTCAAGTCGGATGCCATTCCCTTTGCATGGGAATTGCTGACCCGCGATCTGGGGCTCGACAAATCTAAACTTCTGGTCACCGTCTACCATACCGATGACGAGGCGGCGGCAATCTGGAAGAAGGTCGCGGGCCTTTCGGATGACCGGATCATCCGTATCCCGACCGATGACAATTTCTGGCGCATGGGTCCGACCGGTCCCTGCGGCCCCTGCACCGAAATCTTTTATGACCACGGCGATCATATCTGGGGCGGCCCACCCGGCAGCGCGGACGAGGATGGCGACCGGTTCATCGAGATCTGGAACCTCGTTTTCATGCAGAACGAACAGATGGCCGACGGTTCCTTGCGCAAGCTTGACATGCAGTCGATCGACACGGGCATGGGGCTTGAACGTATCGGCGCGCTTTTGCAGGGCAAGCACGACAATTACGACACTGATCTTATGCGCAGCCTGATCGAGGCCTCGGCCCACGCAACCTCCAGCGACCCCGACGGGCCGGGCAAGGTGCATCACCGTGTGATCGCCGACCATCTGCGCTCCACCTCCTTTCTGATTGCCGATGGGGTGATGCCCTCGAACGAGGGGCGCGGCTATGTGTTGCGCCGGATCATGCGGCGCGCCATGCGCCACGCCCATATGATCGGCACCACCGATCCGGTCATGCACAAGCTGGTGCCGGCGCTGGTGCGCCAGATGGGGGCGGCCTATCCGGAATTGCAACGGGCAGAGGCGTTGATTGCCGAAACCCTCCAGCTGGAAGAAACCCGCTTCAAACAGACGCTCGACCGGGGCTTGCGGCTTTTGGACGGCGAGCTGGCCAAGATCGGCGAAGGGACGCCCCTTCCGGGGGCTGCTGCCTTCAAGCTTTATGATACGTTCGGTTTCCCGCTGGATCTGACGCAGGATGCGCTGCGCGAAAAGGGGCGCAGCGTCGATACCGAAGGGTTCGAGGCCGCGATGGCCGAACAGAAGGCCAAGGCGCGCGCCGCCTGGTCCGGTACGGGTGAAACGAAGGACGCCGCGATCTGGTTCGATCTGGCCGAAATGCACGGCGCTACCGAATTTCTTGGCTATGACACCGAAATTGCCGAAGGCGAAGTGCTGGCGCTTGTGCAGGATGGCGCCGCAGTGACAAAGGCCACGGTTGGCAACAAGGTTCAGATCGTCGTTAACCAGACGCCCTTTTATGCTGAAGCCGGCGGTCAGATCGGCGACGCCGGGATCATCCGCACCGAAACCGGTCTGGCGCGCGTGACCGATACCAAGAAAACCGCCGGGGTTTTCATCCACATTGCCGAGGTGGCCGAAGGGGAGATCACCTGCGGTCAGCCCGCCAAGCTGGAGGTGGATCACGAAAGACGCAGGTCCATCCGCGCCAACCATTCCGCCACCCACCTTCTGCACGAAGCCTTGCGGCGGGCGCTGGGCGACCATGTGGCGCAGAAAGGGTCGCTTAATGCCGATGACCGACTGCGGTTCGATTTCAGCCACTCCAAGGGGCTATCTGCCGATGAGTTGACGAATGTCGAGGCGGAAGTAAATGAATTCATTAGACAAAACACGATGGTCGATACAAGGATCATGAGCCCCGACGATGCACGGGCCTTGGGCGCGCAGGCGCTCTTTGGCGAGAAATATGGTGAAGAGGTGCGCGTGGTCTCGATGGGCCGTCTGACCGGATCGGGCAAGGGGCGTGATGGCGATGTCTATTCACTTGAACTTTGCGGTGGCACCC
>JBARVM010000174.1:0-2074 GCA_049646265.1 Paracoccaceae bacterium | reverse complement strand
TCATCGGATTCGACATCAAGCGCCCCCGCCTCCAGCGCCGCCATCATCACCGTATCGGCGTCACCCGCCTCTGGCTTGAAGGACACTTCGCCCATCCGGTCGAAGGAATGGGCAACCGAACCGGTCTGACCCAGATTGCCACCGCATTTGGTGAAATAGGACCGCACGTTGGACGCGGTGCGGTTGAGGTTGTCTGTCATCGCCTCGACAATGATGGCGATACCGTTGACGCCGTAGCCTTCGTAGCGCATTTCGGTATAGTCCGCCGCATCGCCGCCCACCGACTTCTTGATGGCCCGGTCGATCACATCCTTTGGCATGGACACGGCCTTGGCCGCCTTGACTGCAAGTCGCAGGCGCGGGTTCTTTTCGGGGTCAGGATCGCCCATTTTCGCGGCAACGGTAATTTCCTTTGCCAGCTTGGAAAACATCTTGGAGCGGATCTTGTCCTGCTTGCCCTTGCGGTGCTGAATATTCGCCCATTTCGAATGGCCTGCCATGAGGTCTCTTCCCCGGTAAAAGCGTCAAAGCTGTGATTTCGCGCCTCTATAAGCCAGGCGTGCCCTGCCCCGCAACCCCGTCACCGGCGGCTGCAGACCTTAGCGTTCTGTCGGCGGCTCGAATGGCGTGCGGAAAGACCAGCTGCGGTCGGTCGCCGGATCGCTGAGCGTGACGCGGCCATAGGGTGCCACGATGGCACCAAGGAGCGGTTCAAGGAAATTGCGCCGCAGGATGGTGACCTGCCAGTCTAGGGGATGGGCGCAGCCTTCCAGCCGGCCAGAACCGCCCTCCAAGCCGACCTCGGCCCGGCAAACCTCTCCATCCGAAAAGGCAACGCGCATGCTGCTACCGCCGATCGTTACCTTTTGCGGATAGGCGCCCGGGCCGGGCGGCAGGGCCGCGCAGCCAGCCAAAAGGCCAATCGCCAGGAAAAGAGACGCACGCATTTTCACAAGCCTCCCAGGGGCCAGATTAGCGGGATGACCAGAATGGCCGTCACGCCCGTCACCAGATCCATGGGCAGACCAAGCCGCAGAAAGTCCGAAAACTTGTAGCCGCCCGGCCCATAGACCATCATATGAGTCTGATAGCCGATTGGCGTGGCAAAGGCCACCGAGGCTGAAAACATCACCGCAACCGCAAAGGGCCGCGGATCAAGACCAAGCGAGACGGCAAGCTGCATGGCAATCGGCGTCAGGATCACCGCGACGGCATTGTTTGACAAAAGCTCGGTCAGCGCCAGACCAAGGAAATAGACCGCCGCCAGCGCCACCTGTGGCGGCAGATCCTGCAAGAACGGCGCCACCGCATCAACGATCAGTTTGACCGCCCCTGAATGATCAAGCGCCGCCCCGACCGCCAGCATGGAAAAGATCAGCGCCAGAAGGCCGCCGTCGATGGCGCGCAACGCCTCGTCCGGGTCCACGCAGCGTGTGGCAAGGATCAATGACACCGCCAGCATCGCCAGAACCATGATCGGCACCGAACTCGTTGCACTAAAGACAACCACCGAAAAAAGTGCTGCAAGCGCTATTGGCATATGTTTGCGCCGGTAGGGCTGTTCGGTCGGCTTGGTCACATCGACCAGATCGGCATCGGCGGCCAGCCTGCCAATATCGGCCGCAGCCCCCTCCAACAGCAGGGTATCGCCGACCTGCACGATCAGATCGTCCAGCTGACGACCGATATTCTGATTGCGGCGGTGCACTGCCAGAACATAGACACCGTAACGCCGCCTGAGCCGCAGTTCCCCCAATGACCGGCCCACCAACCGGCAACCGGGGGTGATCAGCACCTCTACCGTCTCGGTCTGAACCGAGGAAAGCTTGTCGACCAGCTGCACATCCTTGCGCTGTTGCAGGTCGAGAAGCTCCGACATTTCGGTGCGCAGGACCACACGGTCGCCCGCCTCCAACAGGACAGAGGCGATGTTGCGCCGCAAGGAAGCATCGCCGCGCAGAACATCGACCAGCCGCACCCCGTCGCGGCGAAAGATGTCAATCTCCGTCACCTTGCGCCCGATCAGGCCGGACCCTTCGGGCACCGCCACCTCGGTAAAGAATTTCACCTTGCG
>JBARVM010000173.1:0-7484 GCA_049646265.1 Paracoccaceae bacterium | reverse complement strand
GTCGGGCAGGGCGTGATGGCCGGGTGGCCGGGTCAGCGCATAGGCGTTGGCCAATTCGCCCCGCAGGACCGCAGCGAGCGCGGCCTTGGCCAGCCCCGCCGAGAGGGCCGCAATCTCGTAGCCGCCGGGGCCAAAGGGGGTCCGCAGGCCTATTTCCCCGCCGCCCGCGTCGGAAAGCTGTTTGAACCGGTCAAGATAGCTGGCCGGATGAACCGCCAGAAGATCGGCGCGGCTGGCCGCTGGCGCCGATTGCACCGCCAATTCCCGCAAAAGCCCCGTTACATCGAGAAGGTTGCGCAGGCGCCGCTTCGTCTCGGGGTTCTCCGGCAGGCCGCCGCCGGGCTGCACGATGGCCCCGACCGGGGCCGTCAGCGCGTAATTGCCGCCGCCATGCCAGAATGTCCGCTCGTCCGTGAAAAATCCGGTTACCATTGCCCACCTCTGCCGCCAGAGGCAAGGATAACGCCGGAAAGAGGGGGATACCAGAGGCGGGCTTGCCGACAGGCCCCCCCCGCGAGCCTCAGCCCTTCGGGGTCAGCCGGTAGACGCCTTCGGGCAGGTTCAGCGCTGCGGCCAGCTCCCTTACCTGGCTCATCGACAGGATGATCTTGACCACCTCATTGCGTCGCGCGTCGAACTGTTCAACGGTCACACATTCCTCGAACCCCTGAATGGTGACATCCTCCTCCAGATGAGAGGAGCCTTCATCGACAAGGGTGATGACCGTCGCGTCAAAATCATATTCGATGGTAAACATAGGCAAAGACTAGCGCGGCGCGGGGTGCTTCGCCAAGGGGCTCTTTCGCGAAGGCGCGCGGCAGGATATGCTGCGCAAAAAAGAGGTTGAGAGCAGCAGATGACAGATAGGATCCTTGGGGCAGGCCGGCTTTTGGCCGTGCTGGCGCTCGGCGCGCTGACCGCCTGTGTGGAGGTGGAGCCGGATCGCGGCCCGGCGCCGCAATTGCCGCCGCAATCAAGCGGCCCGACGCTGGCCCCGGCAGAGGCCGCGCGGAATTTCAGCATCGTCGTGGCGCGGATGGAGCCTTTGGTGGAACAGGAATGCCGGGCGCGGTCGGGCGGGCAGGGCTGCGATTTCAAGATTGTGGTCGACACCACAGCCGGCGCGCCGCCCAATGCCTTTCAGACCCGTGACAAGTCCGGCAGGCCGGTCATCGCCTTTACCCAGGCGCTGATCGCCGATGCGCGCAACGCCGATGAGCTGGCCTTTGTCATGGGCCATGAGGCGGCACACCATATCCTTGACCATATTCCGCGCCAGCAGGAAACGGCGGTGATCGGCGGCACCCTGTCGGGGGTGCTGGCCGCGGCACTTGGCGGCGATCCGCAGGCGATCGAGACGGCGCAAAAGATCGGCGCCACGGTCGGCGCGCGCAGCTATTCCAAGGATTTCGAGCTTGAGGCAGACCGGCTTGGCACTGTCCTTGCCTATCGGGCTGGCTATGACCCGGTGCTGGGCGCGGCCTTTTTCAGCCGCCTGCCGGACCCCGGCGACAGTTTCCTTGGCACCCACCCGCCGAACAACAAGCGCATAGCCATGGTGCGCCGCACCGTCGATCAGTTGCAGGGCGGTTGATCTCTGTCCCGATCTGCGGCAGACCGGTCCCCGTGCTGATCCTCGACACGGACATCAATGACAAAGGCTCGCGCTATGCGGTGTCGGGCGGCCCGGTGCAGGGCCGCGCCGCTGTGCAGGCCTTCCTCAAGGAACTGAAGCGGACCAAACGCTTTGCCCGTGCCACCCATAACAGTTGGGCCGCCATTCTGACCGAAGATGGCCAACCAACGCCCGTCAAGGGTGACGATGGCGAGGCGGGCGCGGGGGCGGTGATCCTGCGCATGTTGGAACGCGCAGCACTTCACGATCATCTGATCGTCGTCACCCGCTGGTATGGCGGGGTCAAGCTGGGCGGCGACCGGTTTCGTCATGTGCAGGAGGCGGTGCGCCTTTACCTTGACTGCTGCCCCTAGAATTTCCGCTTTGAATTTTCGCCGGTTTTTGCGTTTAGTCGCTGCAGGCGGTCGAAAGAGGTGTCAGGTGCGGGCATTCATCGAAGGGGAAATCAGGCGTTTCGGCAATACCTGCCTATGGTCATGGCAGGGCTGGCGTGCCGCGTGGGCAAGCGAGAAGTCGCTAAGACAATGGAGCATTGTCAATGTCTTGTCGGCCGTTCTTGTCTTTTCACTTGACCTGACGCCGGGCGAAAGGGCCCTTATTCTGGCCTTGGGGCTGCTGATCCTTGCGGCGGAACTGGCCAATACCGCGATCGAAGAGATTGTCGATCACCTGTCGCCGGGCCCGCATCCTTTCGCCAAGAAGGCCAAGGATTGCGGCAGTGCGTCGGTGGCCCTGGCAGCACTGGCGGGCGGTGTTGCCTGGTTGGTGATACTGCTGGGATAGGGGATCGCCCCGACCAAAGGCGCGCTGCGCTTCCGCCGCCCGCAGCGGCGATGGTGCGCCATTGCCCTTTGCCGCCTGACGCCTATAGTCAAGGCAACCGCCCCGAGCCGGGCAGAGTTAAGAAGGGGATAGAAGATTGAAGCGCAAGGGATTAATAATATTGGCCTTTCTAGGCCTCACCGCCCTGCCTGCCGCCGCCGAAACCCTGCCGCTGCCCGCCGATGTTATCGCCTTTGACAGCCCCGAGGGTGAGGCCCTGCTGCTTGGCGCCGAGGCGCGGCAGGATTATTTTCGCCTCAGCCAACATTTCACCACCCAGATCAATCCGGCCTATTGCGGGCCTGCCTCCATGGCGATGGTGCTGAATGCGCTGGAGGTGCCGCGCCCCGCCTCTGACATGACCATCGGGCTTGGCATGTTCGATCAGGAAAATATCTTCATCCCCGCCGCAGCGGCGGTAAAGGCCAGCACAGCGGTGATGAAGGCTGGCATGACGCTGGACGAGTTGGGGGCCTTTCTCGCCGCCCATGACCTCACCGCCACGGTCACCCATGCCGCCGAAAGTGATGCGGCCGATTTTCGCGCTATTGCCATTGCGGCGCTGGAAGACCGCGAGCATTTCATTCTGGTGAATTACCTGCGCAAAGCCATCGGCCAAGAGGCGGGTGGACATATCTCCCCACTGGCTGCCTATGATGCGGAGAGCGACCGCTTCTTGATCCTTGATGTGTCGCGTTACAAATATCCGCCGATCTGGGTCGGGGCAGAGGCGCTGTTTGCTGCGATGAACACGCCTGACAGCGATAATGGCGGCCAAAGCCGCGGCTTTGTGCTGGTCAGCCGCTAGGGCAGTGAAAAAAGGGGGCCAATAGCCCCCTTTTCTCTACCGTTTCGATCAGGTCGCGTGGCGAGAAAGGTTCAGGGTAAAACAGGCCACCCCGATCAGAATTGCCAGTTCGGCCAGCGGTGCCAGCGGGAACATCGCCTCTTCGCTCAGCTTTCCGGTGAACATCATCAGGATCATCACCAGCAGTACCAGCGCACCGATCTGATGCAGCCAGAAATGCGCCCGCGCCAGATTGTTTTCCGCCATGGACGGAAACAGCCGGTAAGCGAAGCCGAAAATCATCATCAACACAAACCCAAGCAAATTGATATGGGCGTGCACGGGGTAAAGCGTGTGATCCCCCGACGCGCCCATATACATACCAAACCCGACACCGACCAGCAGGTAGATGCAGCCGATAACCATGAAGTTACGATAGATTTGCATGTGTAGCCCCTCCTGTAACAAGCTGTTGCTTGCAAGGGGAGAGTAGGGGCGCTTTCGTCAAAGCGATAACGAAATGTTGGTCGGCTGGCTGCAGGGTTAGAGTGTCTTGTGGCTGCCGTCGCAAAATGGTTGTCCGGCGGTATTTTTACAGCCGCAAAAGAACATCTTCTTGCTTTCCGTCGCTTCGAATTTCACCGGGTTGAAACTGCTGCCCTTGTGGCTGCCATCGCAAAAGGGCTGTTTCTGGCTTTTGCCACAGGCGCACCAGAAGTAGGCTTTTCCGGCCTCGACATCGATGGCAAAGGGGGCTTTTTGGGCTATGTGCGGGGCGTCGGACATGGGGCAACTCCTATTTGTCTTGCCTGTCAGGTTGTGGCTCTCCCGACCCGGCAGTCAACAAGGAGTTCAGATCGCTATCGCACAGTGACTGTGCGTACTGGATCACTGCTGCAAGCGGACCTCAGGCCAGTTGGCCCCAAAGATCATATTCCCCGGCCTCATCCACCAGAACGCTGACGATATCGCCGGGGTTCAGCGCCTCGAACCCTTCGTCGATAAAGAGGTTGCCGTCGATCTCTGGCGCATCGGCCTTTGTCCGGCAGGTGGCGCCCTCTTCGTCGATACTGTCGACGATCACCTCGATCCGCTGACCGATCTTGGCGGCCAGCTTGGCAGCGGAAATCTCTTGCGACTTGGCCATGAACCGATCCCAACGATCCTGCTTGACCTCATCGGCAACATGATCGGGCAGGGCGTTCGACCGGGCACCGGCGACATTTTCATACTGAAAACAACCGACGCGATCCAACTGCGCCTCATCCAGCCAGTCGAGAAGCGTCTGAAACTCCGCCTCTGTCTCGCCGGGGTAACCGACGATGAAGGTGGAGCGCAGGGTGATCTCCGGGCAGATCGCCCGCCAGGCGGCTATTTCGTCGAGCGTGCGGGCGGCGGCGGCGGGGCGGGCCATGCGGCGCAGAACGTCGGGGTGGGCATGTTGGAAGGGAATGTCGAGGTAGGGCAGAACCAGCCCCTCTGCCATCAGCGGGACAAGATCGCGCACATGCGGATAGGGGTAGACGTAATGCAGCCGCACCCATGCGCCAAGACTGCCAAGGTCGCGGGCCAGATCGGTGATATGGGCGCGGTGGCCGCGGTCCACCGCATGTTTGATGTCAAGCCCGTAGGCGGATGTGTCCTGCGAGATGACCAGAAGTTCGCGCACGCCAGCCTCCACCAGCTTTTCCGCCTCGCGCAGCACCGCATGGGCGGGGCGCGACTGCAGGCGACCGCGCATGTCAGGGATGATGCAGAACTTGCACTTGTGGTTACAACCCTCTGAAATCTTGAGGTAACTATAATGGCGCGGCGTCAAGGAAACGCCGCTTGCCGGCAAAAGGTCGATGAAAGGATCGGGGCTGGGCGGCACGGCGCCATGCACGGCATCCAGCACCTGTTCATATTGATGCGGGCCGGTCACGGCCAGAACCGAAGGGTGCGCGCCGGTGATGTAATCAGGTTCCGCGCCAAGGCAACCGGTCACGATCACCCGGCCATTTTCGGCCAAAGCCTCGCCAATCGCCTCCAGGCTTTCGGCCTTGGCACTATCGAGAAAACCACAGGTATTGACGATGACCGCGTCGGCGCCCTGATAGTCGGGACTGATCGCATAGCCTTCGGCGCGCAGGCGGGTCAGGATACGCTCGCTGTCCACCAAAGCCTTGGGACAGCCAAGCGAGACCATGCCGATTGTCGGCTGACCCTCGCGGCGGGTCGCATCAAGGACCGGGCGCGGGGCAAGGTCGGGGCGGAGGTTGGGCGGGTTCTGCGTCATCGGCGCGATATATACGAAGCAGGCGGTCGGGCGAAAGGGGGTTGTTTGGCGGCAGGGCTGGCGCCCGTCAGCCGGAAAGCGCGGGTTGACGCGGCTCTGCCCGCAAGAACAGGACCATCACGCCCGCAACCCCGGCCAGCCAGACCGATCCGGTCCACAAAAGCCCGTAGCCGCCTGTCAGGTCAAAGATAAAGCCGCCCATGAAAGCACCCACCGCACCGCCGATTGCGTGACCGGCCGAAATTAGGCCCATCGCCAGCCCCATCACCTTGATCCCGATGTGGCTGGCTGCAAGGCTGGCGGTGACCGGAACGGTGGCATAATCGACAACGCCGAAGAGAGCGGCAAATACAAAGAGCATTTCTATTGACGTGCCTGGCAGCTGCGCCAGAATGATGAAGGTGAGCGCGCGCAACAGGTAGATGGAGGCGAGAAGCGTGGGGCGGTTGACGCGGTCGGTTAGCCAGCCCGAGGCGATCATGCCGCCAAGGTTGACCAGCGACAGAAAGCCATAGGCCGTCGCACTGGGCAGGGGCGGGAAGCCGCAAAAAGCGGCGTAGGGCAACAAATGTGTCTCGATCACGCCGGTGGAGGTGAAGCCGCAGAGAAGAAAGCTCCAGAAGAGGGCGTGAAAGGCGGGCTTGCGGATGATCGCGTGGAAATCCTCAGCCATGCTGGTGTCGGAGGCGGCATCCTGCCCCCCGGAGCAGCGGTTTCAGATCGCGCCGATGATCAGGGCGTAACCCTCAAAAACCCCGATCACCTGCCCCAGAAGCCAGCCATGATCGAGCCTGAACAGGCCGTAAAGCGCGGCCACGGGCAGCCAGAAGGCCAGAACCACGATGGCCGACAGGACGAAAACACCCATGATCGGCTCAACATCCGACCCGTTGCCGCCCGCCTTCAACCGCGCCGCGATCCAGCTGCGCAGCCAGCCGGGCCAGCCAAGGAAACCCGACAGCAGCGCGACCCCGGCATGGGCCATGGTCGGCAGAAGGGTAGAGATCAGCATGAAAGCCAGCCACCAATAGGCGCCCGGATCGGCCCGCAGCCCGGCGAACAACGCAGGAAGGTTCAGCAGCGGCCCGTCAGGCGGGCGGATGACATGGACATAGGTGATCAGCGTGAAGCCAAGCGCGAAAAAGATCGCGGCACCCCCGATGGCATCGAGCATGCCCTGCTTCAGCGTCCAGCCTGACAGCCCCTTGCGCAGCAGGTGCCGGGTCAGTCCGACAGAGGCGAAATCGGCAAGCGCGTTGAAGAAGGGCAGGACACCAACGAAAAGCACGATATAGGCGGTCAAGTCGCGACGGCCTGCTGGTTGCCAGAACCCCGTGATTGCGACGATCAGGGCGATCTGCATCAGGGCGGCCGGAAGAAATCGCCATACCGCATGCTGTTGCGTTCGGCGCTCGGCCCATTCGGATGCGCCTGCGCCTGCGACTGTGGATGCGACTGTGAATGCGGCTGCGGCTGAGAATGCGAATGCGCCTGCGAATGCGACTGCGAATGCGCCAGCGCCTGCGAATGCGCCTGTGACTACGGCTGCGGCTGCGAATGCGAATGCGACTGCGCCTGTGGCTGCGGCAGGAACGCCGAACCGATCCGCGAAAACCTGCCCGCCTACCAAAATCGCGGTGGCGGCAACAAAGAATGCCACCCGCCACCGCGATTTTGAGAATGTAGCCAAAACGTAAAGAACAAGTGAGGCTGAAAGCCAGAAAGCGCTGAAAATTCGCGCGGTTCCCGTACCCGCAGCGGCAATCTCGGCACCGCCCAGTGCCATCGGATAGCCCGCGATCCACTGAGAGAGGAAAGCCAGAAGAGGATAGGCTAACGCCAGAAGCAGCGTCAGCGAGGCAAGATCGGCACTCCACGCCCGTCGCAATGGTCCCGCATCGGCCGCGCGTTCCGACCGCGACAGCCGCGCGTCGATCCGATCCAGCAGGCCGGTCATCAGA
>JBARVM010000172.1:0-3224 GCA_049646265.1 Paracoccaceae bacterium | reverse complement strand
TCTGGCCGGTGCGACATGCGCCGGTGCGCCCATTCGAGCGCCTCGCCGTCGATATTTTCCTTCAACAGCCCCTCTTTCATCATCAACCCCAGATTGGGACGGGTCCGCCGCCAGGGGGCGTCGGCGGATTTGTAGATGATATGGCGCAGGTCGTTCAGGCGGCCGGGCTGCTGGGGGCGGCCTTCGGACAGCCAGCGTTCGCGCGCCTGCCCGCCCTTCCAGGCGCGGGTGGTGAAACCAAGGATCTCTACCTTCACCGAACAACGTTCAAGCGTCCGCGCCAGCACGTCGGCGCAGATGGCGGCGATCGAAATCGGCCTGCCGCGCATGGAGCCGGAATTGTCGAGCAGAAGCGTCACGCAGGTATCGCGGAATTCGGTGTCCTTTTCCTGCTTGAAGGAAAGCGGCGTGGTCGGGTTGGCCACCACCCGCGCAAGGCGGCCCGCGTCCAGCGTGCCCTCTTCGAGATCAAACAGCCAAGAGCGGTTCTGCTGCGCCTGCAGGCGGCGTTGCAGCTTGTTTGCCAGACGGCTGACCGCGCCCTTCAAGGGTTCCAGCTGCTGGTCGAGATAGGCGCGCAGCCGTTCCAGTTCGGCTGCATCCGCCAGATCCTCGGCCCGGATCTCTTCATCGAATTCGGTGTTATAGGCGGTGTAGTTCGGGTCCGCCTCCGAATGGGGGGCGGGCGGGGGCTGATCGAGCGGCGCGTCGCTGTCGGGTTGCTGCTCCTCTCCGCCTTCCTGCATATCGGCCAGATCGTCCATCGTCACCTTGGACTGGCTGGCATCATCCTGATCTTCCTGACTTTGTTCGGGCGCTGCGTCCGCCTCTTCGCTGTCGCTTTGATCCTGATCCTGGGCGCTGTCGGGCTGTTCCTGATCCTCGTCGCTCTGGCCTTCGTCTTCGGCCTCCTGATCGGGGTCATCGCCAAGCTGGTCGCCATAGCCAAGGTCGCGGATGATCTGCCGGGCCAGCCGGGCAAAGGCGGCCTGATCGGCCAGAACATCGTGAATATGATCGAGCGATCCGGCGGCCTCCTGCTCGATAAAGGGGCGCCACAGCTCCATCACATTGGCGGCGGCGGCCGGAAGCGGGCGGCCGGTTGCAAGATGCCGCACCAGATAGCCTGCAGCGGTCGGCAGAGGCGCCTCTTGCGCCGAACGGATCTGACCATAGCCGCGCCGCTCTGCCTCGGCGCCAAGTTTGGCGTCGATATTGCCAAGCGTGCCTGGCATATCGCGGGCACCCACGGCCTCGCACCGGGCATTTTCCATCGCCTCAAACAGTTCTTTGGCCATCTGGCCCTGCGGCATGTATTTCTGCGCGGTCGCGGCATTATGATGGCGCAGGCGCAGGGCAAAGGCGTCCGCCGTGCCGCGCGCCACCAGCACCTCGTCGCGCGTCATGCGGCGACTGACCTGCGGCAAGCGCATCGTGTCGCCGGTCAGACCCGGCGGATCGACCGAATAGCTGACATTCAGATCCGGGTCGTTGGCCATGGTTTTGGTGGCCTCGGCGAGGGCCTTCTTGAACGGATCAGCGGGGTTGTCAGACGGTTTGGTCATTACATGGCTTCTGTAGATAGAAGTATGGCCGTTGTTCCGATGCAGTCACGAATAGCCGGTTGTTGAAGGGGGCGGGCCACCGGGCCGCCGCCTTACTTGATGCTCTGGCTTGCCGCACTTTCCGGCAGTTCCTCGTCAAAGCAGCGCTGGTAGAATTCGGCCACTGTCTGCCGCTCCAGCTCGTCGCATTTGTTGAGGAAGGTCAGTCGGAAAGCATAACCCACATTACGGAAAATCTCGGCGTTGGCGGCCCAGTTGAGCACGGTGCGCGGGCTCATCACCGTCGACAAATCACCATTCATGAAGGCGGTGCGGGTCAGATCGGCGACGGTGACCATCTGGCTGATCTGCTTTCGGCCTTTTTCGGTATTGTAATGCGGGCTCTTGGCCAGAACGATCGCGGCTTCGGCGTCGTGGGACAGATAGTTCAGCGTGGCCACAAGGCTCCAGCGGTCCATCTGCGCCTGGTTGATCTGTTGGGTGCCGTGGTAAAGGCCGGTCGTATCGCCAAGGCCGACGGTATTGGCGGTGGCGAACAGGCGGAAAGAGGGGTGCGGTGTGATGATCTCGTTCTGGTCAAGCAGCGTCAGCTTGCCGTCATGTTCCAGCACGCGCTGGATGACGAACATGACGTCGGCCCGGCCCGCATCATATTCGTCAAAGACGATGGCGACGGGGTTGCGCAAGGCCCAGGGCAGGATGCCTTCATGAAACTCGGTCACCTGCTTGCCGTCGCGCAGCTTGATCGCATCCTTGCCAATGAGGTCGATCCGGCTGATGTGGCTGTCAAGGTTGACCCGCACGCAGGGCCAGTTCAGATGCGCCGCGACCTGTTCGATATGGGTCGATTTGCCGGTGCCGTGATAGCCCTGGATCATAACACGACGGTTGTAGGCAAAGCCCGCCAGAATCGCCAGCGTTGTATCGGGATCAAATTTATAGGTCGGGTCGATTTCGGGCACCCGGTCCGTGCGGTCGGCAAAGCCTTTGACCTTCATTTCGGTATCGATGCCGAACATCTCCCGAACAGAGATTTCTTCGGTGGGTTTTGCCAGCTTTTCCAACATTCCGTCCGCCGTCCAAAGGGGCCGGATGCAACCCGGCGAATTATGCACCCGATAGATGAACGAGAAATGTCAGGGGTGCAAGGCCAGCACGCCCATTGAAGGGCCATTTCCGACATATAGCTGGCGAAACTGTGAAGAGCGGATAGGGAAAATTGACCCGGTCCGTTGGAAATTTCTGCCATAGTCAATCCAAGGAAAAGTTGGAGATTTGTCGATGACAAGACGTGGGTTGTTGGGCCTGGGCGTAAGCCTGATGGCGGTGGGTCTTGCCGGGCGCGGCCGGGCGGGCGAAAAATTCGAAGTGATGAAGTCGGAGGCGGAGTGGCGCGCGCAGCTGAGCAAGGCGCGATATGCCGTTCTGCGCGAGGAAGATACCGAGCGCGCCGGCTCCAGCCCGCTGAACGACGAACATCGGGCGGGCACCTTTCATTGCGCCGGTTGTGACCTGCCGCTCTATTCCTCCAAGGCCAAGTATGAGAGCGGCACGGGCTGGCCCTCCTTTTACCAGCCTTTGCCGAACGCGGTGGCGACCAAGGCGGACTGGGGCATTCTTGGCAAACGGACAGAGGTGCATTGCCGCCGATGTGGCGGG
>JBARVM010000171.1:0-5060 GCA_049646265.1 Paracoccaceae bacterium | reverse complement strand
GGCATGGGCCATATGCCGGCGGTCTGCCTCTGCGTTCACTCGTCCGAGGCGCCCGGCGGGCGCAGTTCGGATACGAATTTGTCGAAATCGTCCGCCGCCTGGAAATTCTTGTAGACACTGGCGAAACGCACATAGCCAACCGTGTCGATCCGGGCGAGACTTTCCATGACGATCTCGCCGATTGTCTTGGATGGTATGTCGGTCTCGCCAAGGGACTCCAGCCGCCGGACGATCCCGGAAATCATCTGGTCAATCCGTTCCGGCTCGATCGGGCGTTTCTGCATGGCGATCCGGATCGAACGTTCAAGCTTCGAACGGTCAAAATCCTCGCGCTTGCCACTGGACTTGATCACAACAAGGTCGCGCAGCTGCACGCGCTCATAAGTGGTGAAACGGCCACCACAGGCTGGGCAGAAACGGCGGCGCCGGATCGAGACATGATCCTCGGCAGGTCGTGAATCCTTGACCTGCGTATCGACATTTCCACAAAACGGGCAACGCATTCCCTTCTCTCCCAAGTCAATTCGTCCGCGACCACTATAGGCCCCTAGCAAGGGAAAGGGTAGAAGGATAAAAAACCCACAATATTTGGTCGCCACCTGTGGCGTCAAAGACTCATCCCCCGGACGATGGGCGCGTCAGAACCGCTGAAATGTTCGATTTGTGATATTTTTTAACAGATATTTTCAGTTTTCTGGCACAAGTAGCGGCAAATTGGAAAGTCAGCGCGTGGGCTTCAACCGGTGCCAATAGCCACGCACTAACTGACGCAGCCGGTCACGGCGCGGAAAGGGCGCAGAGCGGGACGCGCGCCCCAAGGCGTCAAAGCGTACTGTTTCCGCCCAGCTCGACGGATCGAGATAGGCAAAGGGAAGCGCGGTCTTCCAGACGAGATAGGGAAAGGAGAGCTGATCGCGCCGGGAATGGCGGCAAAGCTCTTCAAACCAAAGATCACCAAACTGGCTCACCGCCGGGTCATGATGACGACGGACGATGAAATGCCCCTCGATCAACCCGGCATGTTCGGGCATCCCCTCTGCCCGGTACTGGCGCAGACGGTCGGCGACAATCCGGTGATCTTCCAACCCGTTTTCCAGCACCGCCCGCGCTTCTTGATAAACGCAGTCGCGAATGAAATGCGGATAGGCGAAAAAGCTGACATCGGTACGCGGGCGCAGATCCTCGACAATAGCCAACGGGTCGCGCAGCAGGCTCGACTTATTGTCGATCCAGATCGACCATTCCTCATCCGGAAAATAGCGGTGTGGCCGCAGCTTGGCCCGTCGCGAGGCGCGCGTCGTATCGAGCCCGCCCTCTGTGTCGATGATCACCTCTGCCCCCGGCAGGCGCAAGTCCGCCCTGTCGGTGAAGAAGACACGGCGCACCGAGGTAAAGCCGCCAAACACATCAAGGTTCAGCGGTTCACTGTCGCCATACAGCGCTGAGTAGATAACGATGCTCATGCCTGTCCGTATCCCGGTATCGGCGCGACTTTAGGCGGGGATTTGGACAAAATTGGGGAAGGTCGCGCAACTGCCGACGGTCGACACCAGTGCCCAAAACAGCAGGTCAGGACTTGGCCTGCCACTCCCAAGGCGTGGCAAAAGCGCCCATGACGGCGGCGACCTTATCCCTGTCGACCGGGCCACCCCCCGCCAGTTCCGCCACCAGCCCGCGTTTCTTGTCCTCGACCACCGCTGCCACATGCACATCCAGACCAGACTCTGCCAGCGCCGCGTCAAATACACGGGCAATGGCGCGGCGTCGCAGGTCGGGTTTGAAAATCTTGCCGACCGCGGTCTTTGGCAGCTCTGCCATGATTTCCAGATATTTGGGCACGGCCGCACGTTCCGAAATATGCTCGCCCACAAAGGCCAAGAGCGCCTCATCCGTCACAGTCGCCCCCTTGACCAACTCCACATAGGCGCAGGGCAATTCGCCGGCAAAAGCATCCGGCTGGCCAATCGCCCCGGCAAAGGCCACATCCGGATGCGCCGCCAGCGCCTCTTCAATAATCGCCGGGTCGATATTATGGCCGCCGCGGATGATCAGATCCTTGGCGCGGCCGGTTATCCACAGATAACCATCACTGTCGAGCCGCCCCAGATCGCCTGTGCGCAACCACTTTTGATCGGCGTAAAGGTTACGGTTCTTGTCAGCCTCGGTATAGGTGTGCCCCTCCATAACACCGGGGTTGGAAACGCAAATCTCCCCCACCTCGTCAGTGCCGCATTCCTTTTGCACGGTACCGTCGGCACCAAGGTGCAGGATGCGCACATTCGAGAAGGGCAAGGGTAGCCCGACAGAGCCGATCTTCGCCTCTCCGCCCGGGGGATTGAGAGACACAAGGCAGGTCGCCTCTGTCAGCCCGTACCCTTCGAGGATCTTCACCCCGGTCGTTGCCTCGAATCTCTTAAAAAGCTCCACCGGCAGCGGCGCAGAGCCGGAAATGGCCCATTTCAACGTCGAGACATCGGCATTCATCGGCCGCTGCAACAGGGCGGCGATGGCCGTCGGCACGGTGATAAGGAAGGTCACACCCCAGCGTTCAACCAGCTTCCAGAAATTATCCATCACCCCGTCGCCGCGATAGCCCTGCGGCGTCGGCATAACCATATGGCCGCCAGAGGCGATGCAGGACATGAAGACAGGATAGGCCGCAAGCACATGGAAAAGCGGCAAGGGACAGATCAGCACATCCTTTTCGTTGAAAAGGAAACTGGCGCCCTGCCAACCGTTATAGATCATGCCGGAATAGCGATGCTGGGCCACCTTGGGCATGCCGGTCGTGCCGCCTGTATGAAAATAGGCCGCAACGCGGTCCCCCGTCGCGTCGGCGAAGGTCAATCGATCGGCAGGTTGCGCGGCAAGGGCGCTGGCAAAATCCATTACCCTCGCCTTGTGCGCCACCGGGTTTTTCGGCCGCAGCAGCGGCACGATCCAGCTTTTGGGCGGGGCGAGATGGCGAAGAAGGTCCACCTCCAGCAGTGTTTCGACATTGGGGGCGAGCAGCAGGGCCTCTGCCGCCTTCTGCGCAAGGTCGGATTTCGGAAAACTGCGCAGGGTGACCAGAACCTTTGCCCCCGTTTCGCGCAGGATGGCGGCAATCTTTTCCGGTTCCAGAAGCGGGTTGATCGGGTTGACGATCCCTGCCACCGCCCCGCCAAGAAGCGTCACGGCGGTTTCGGTGGCATTGGGCAGCAGAAAGGCCACCACATCCTTTTCCCCAACCCCGAGGCTGCGGAAAAGGTTGGCCGCCTGTGTCACACGGCCATGCAGATCGTTCCAGCTGAGTGTTTCGGCTTTGGACTGCGGATTGGAAAGCAGCTGGAATGTCAGAGCCGGCCTTTGGCCCCAGTTGTCACGGGCGCGGCCCAGAAACTGATAGATCGTGTCGGTATAGGCATATTGCTCGTAAGGCTGCGCCTTTTCGATCCGCTCGCGGTCGGCCACGGTCGCAAATTCCGCCATTCACCATTCTCCCCAATCCGGCGCTGTTCTTTGCGCGCTGTTGGTCGACAGATTGCGCAAAAAATGGCCTCTGGGCAAGCGTGACGCTACGCGCCTTTCATGCGGGACCTGGCGGCAGCGGCGGGCCGATAGGGCCTATGCCGCCGTATCACCGCCGGAAAATTGCAGCCGCGCCAGCCGTGCATAAAGCCCGCCTTCGGCAACCAATTCGTCATGGCGACCCTCGGCGACGATGCGCCCTTCGTCGAACACAAGGATACGGTCGGCCTTTTTCACCGTTGCAAGCCGGTGCGCGACAATCAGGGTCGTACGGCTTTTGGCAAGCTCATCGACCGCCCTTTGCACCATCCGCTCGCTTTCTGAATCAAGCGCCGAAGTCGCCTCGTCCAGCAAGAGGACCGGCGCATCACGCAATATGGCCCGAGCGATAGCGATACGCTGCTTTTGGCCGCCAGAGAGCATAACGCCCCTTTCGCCGACATAGGTGTCATATCCGTCCGGCAGCGTCGACAGGAAATCATCGGCGGCAGCGGCACGGGCGGCGGCCTCCACCTCGGCGTCGCTGGCATCCGGGCGGCCAAAGCGGATATTTTCGCGCGCAGACGTGGCAAAGATCACCGGGTCTTGCGGCACAAGTGCTATGGCGCGGCGGAAGTCGCGCTTGTTTAGGCTTCGCAGATCATGGCCGTCCAGCGTCACCACCCCCTGATCGGGATCCCAGAACCGTTGGATCAGCTGAATGATCGTGGTTTTGCCGGCGCCCGATGGGCCGACAAGCGCCACCGTCTCGCCCGCCTTGACCTTCAGGGACACACCGGCAAGCGCCGACTGGCTCGGACGGCTCGGGTAGGAAAAGGTTACATCGGCAAAGCCGATCTCGCCGCGCACCGGCTGGGCCAGAGGCGCCGGGTTGGCCGGATCATCCAGCGTGTCGCGGCTTTTCAAAAGATCCGCCAGACGTTCGGTCGCCCCCGCGGCCCGTTGCAATTCGCCCCAGATCTCGGACAGGGCACCGGTAGACCCGGCGACCATAACCGAATAGATGACAAACTGCACCAGATCGCCGATCGACATGCCGCCCGCCCGCACATCGCGCGCGCCGACCCAAAGAACACCGACAACGCCGGTGAAGATCAGAAAGATCACGATCACCGTCATCAGCGCGCGCGCCTTGATCCGCGTCAGCGCAGTGCCAAAGGACCGTTCGGTCAGGCGGCCAAACTCGGCCCGGCTTTGACTTTCATGGGTAAAGGCCTGCACCACCTGCACCGCCCCCAGCGTTTCAGAGGCCTGCGCTGAAGAGGCTGCGATCCAGTCCTGATTTTCGCGCGACAGGCGGCGCAGGCGGCGGCCCTGAACAACCAGGGGCACGATGACCAAAGGCACGATCAAGAGCACCAGCCCCGTCAGCTTGGCCGAGGTGAAAAGCATCAGCACCAGCCCACCCAGCAGCATCAGCAGATTGCGCAACGCGATGGAGATGGAAGAACCGATGACCGACAAGATCAACGTCGTGTCGGTGGTGATGCGGCTGAGCACCTCACCGGTCAAAAGCCGCTCATAGAAAGCCGGGCTCATCGCGATAACCC
>JBARVM010000170.1:0-2152 GCA_049646265.1 Paracoccaceae bacterium | reverse complement strand
GCGCAGGACGCAGGGCGAGGGAGATCAGCCTGTTGCGCGCGCGGTCAGGGGCGCTGGCGCCATGCCAGGTGCCGACATCGGTACTTTTCAACCCCAAGGATTTCATCAGCCGGGCATAGCGGAATTGCGGATGATCTTCGTTGGGAACCGGGCCAGAATAGAGACTATTCCAGCCAAATTCGGGCATGTCCCAATCAAAACCAGGCAGAATGACCGCCCCTTGCGGCAGCCGTGCAACCGCCTCCATCAACAGGGCTGTGCTGCCGCGCGAACCGGTGGACCCGGCAAGAATGATCGGGTCAGATGGCGGTTGCGCCGCCCACTGCCCGACCAGATGTTCGATCATCAGACGCTGGCGCGCCGCAGCACTCGGCCGGGCCTCTGCGGCAAAGAACGGCTGGATCACTTGCAAGAACCGCAAGCTGCGCTGCCAATGTTCCGCCTGATCCTCGCTCAGACCCGGATTTTGCAAGGCGTCGGGCTGAATGCCAAGGTCCTGCATCTCTTCCATCAGATCATGCAGGGACACGGCGAGATCATAGGCGTCCACACCCGGGGCTTTGCCTCGCTCTACCTCGATCAGCCGCGCGACCAGTACCGACAGTTCAAGTCGTTGCCGCAAGGGCCGCGCTATGGGCAAGAGATCGGGTCGCGGCATCTTGCCAATGTCGGTAACCAGCCGCAAGCGCGGCAGGAAACCGGCTTTGCGCGCCAGAAAGGCCGAGATCAGCTTCTCCCGCATCGTCGCGGTATTCAGATAGATGGTAACGCGGGCCATATCCTCTGGCGCGCGGCCCGCCATGCGGCCGATCAGCCCGTCGGCCAGCGTTTCGGGAAAATCCACACCCGGCGCCATGGCAAAGATCCGAGGGCGGTGGGTCGGCTCAAACATGGCCATGTCCCAGCATCGCCTCGGCAAGGGGCAGCGATTCGGGCCGCCCCACATCGCACCAGCCGCCCTGATGGCAGATGCCGAACAGCCGCCCTTTCGCCATCATCGCATCCCAAAGCCGGTTAAGGGAAAATGCCCGCTCTGTAATCTCAAACAGCCCATCGGTGCGGATAATCCCGGCGCCGGAATAGATAAGCCCCGTTCCCCGGGTCAGCCGCCCCTGCCCGTCGATCAGAAAATCGCCCGCGCCACTATGACCAACCGCCCGGGCCGGGTCGACCAGCAACAGAAGCCCGTCCATCCGGGCCGGATCCCAGCTCTGCCGCAGCTGATCGCTGGCCAGCGGGCCGGTCCAGACTGCATCGGAATTTAGCGTGAAAATCGGATCGACCCCCAGAAGCGGCAGCGCCTGAAGCAGGCCGCCGCCTGTTTCTAAAATAGTGTCTATTTCAGGGGAAAAGGCTATTTTCTTGCGCCCGGACAGGTGCGCGCGTATCTGGTCTGACAGGTAATGCAGGTTCACCACTGTCTGATCCATATCGGGCATCTGATCCAGCGCATGGTCGATCAACGCGCGGCCCGCAACCTTGATCAGCGGCTTGGGGCAGTGGTCGGTCAAAGGCGCCATCCGCGTGCCTAGACCCGCCGCAAACAGCATCAAAGATCGGGGTGCTGGCCGCATTGCGCCTTTATCCTTTGCAGTGTCTCCGGGGTAGGTTCCGGTATCCCATCCAGAACAGCCTGACACAAGTGCGCAAGTTCGGGCGTCGCAAGGTTCGCCCGGATATGGGCCCAGACGCGCGGCATGTAATCCAGATAGTGGGCCTTGCCGCTCCGCAGGCAAAGGCGGGAGAAAACCGCCATGATCCGTAGGCCCCGCTGCACCCCGATCAAAGCACAGGCCGGGCGAAAGGCCGCCATATCCTGCCCGGTCGTCTCGGCATAACGGCTAAGGCAGGCCGCCTCTGTCGCCGCGCTGACATCGCGGCGCGCATCCTGCAGAAGCGAGACAAGATCATAGGCCGGATGGGTGACAAAGGCGTCCTGAAAATCCAAAAGCCCAAGCCGTGCCGATCCGGCCCGATCGGGCAGCCACAGAAGGTTTTCCGCATGAAAATCACGCAAGGAAACTGCGACAGGCCCGCCCGCCAACCGCTGGTAGTCGCTGGCGATCAGGTCTGGGATCGACCGCGCCGCCTGATTGGGCTGAAGGCCAAGTGCGGGCAGGTACCAATCCTGCAGTTTCGCCACCAATTCAGC
>JBARVM010000169.1:0-7872 GCA_049646265.1 Paracoccaceae bacterium | reverse complement strand
GGACAGATCCTCGAACACCCGCTCCATCACCGTGTAAAGCCGCCGCGCGCCGATATTCTCGACGCTGCGATTCACCTCTGCCGCGATCTGGGCAAGGGCGGCGATCCCGTCTTCGGTAAAGGTGACGGTGACACCCTCTGTCTGCAAGAGCGCGGAATACTGGCGGGTCAGGGCATTGTCGGTTTCGGTCAGGATGCGCACGAAATCCTTTTCGGTCAGCGCCGACAGTTCAACCCGGATCGGTAGGCGGCCCTGAAGTTCCGGCAATAGGTCCGACGGTTTCGCGACATGGAAGGCGCCTGACGCGATGAAAAGGATATGGTCGGTCTTTACCGGCCCGTATTTGGTGGAAACCGTCGTGCCCTCGATCAGCGGCAGCAGATCGCGCTGCACCCCTTCGCGGCTGACGTCGGCGCCGCGGGTTTCAGCGCGCGCGCAAACCTTGTCTATCTCGTCGATAAAGACGATGCCATTGTCCTGCACCGCCTCCAGCGCCGCCAGCTTGACCGCCTCGTCATCTAAAAGCTTGTCCGCCTCTTCCGAGATCAGGAGATCATAGCTTTCGGCCACCGTCATCTTCTTGCGCACGGTGCGCCCGCCAAAGGCCTTGCCGAATAGGTCGCCCAGATTCATCATCCCCATGCCGCCCGGCTGGCCAGGCAACTCAAAGGTCGGCAGTGGGCTGGCCGTGTCCGCCACCTCCAGCTCGATGATCGTGTCGTCCAGCTCACCCTTTTTCAGGCGGTTGCGAAACATCTCTCTGGTCGCGTCGCGGGCGTCGGCACCGGCGATCGCCTCTATCACCCGTTCCTCGGCGGCCTTTTGCGCCCGTGCCTTGACCTCTTCGCGCATGCTGGCGCGGATATCGAGAATGGCCGCATCGGTAAGATCGCGGATGATCTGCTCGACATCGCGACCGACGTAGCCGACCTCGGTGAATTTGGTCGCCTCGACCTTGATGAAGGGCGCATTGGCCAATTTTGCCAAACGGCGCGAAATTTCGGTTTTACCCACCCCGGTCGGTCCGATCATCAGGATATTCTTGGGAAAAACCTCCTCTCGTAGGTCGGCGGGCAGTTGCTTGCGCCGCCAGCGGCTGCGCAGGGCAACGGCGACGGCGCGCTTGGCCGGATCCTGACTGATGATGAAACGGTCCAGTTCCGAAACGATTTCGCGGGGGGTCAGATTTGTCATACTTCTACCATGAGAATTGGAGGGCGCGCGTCAGGCGGCGTCATAGGGCGGCAGGCGCGACTTGCCCGGAAAATCGGGCAGCGCCCGCATGAGCCCTTTGCGCAAAGGCACCCACCATGTGCCAAGCGCGGTGATCAGCAAGCCAAGGATCAGGAGAATCATGGCCCAGTGACCGACCCCGGCGGCACCGTCACCGCGCACCACCCATGATATGACAAGGGCGATATAGGCGATCCCCGCCGTCAGAAATGACCGCCGGTCAATCACCAGGGCAAGGGCGGCGATAAGCGCAAGGGCGGCGCCGGTCATCAACATGCCGCCACTGCCACCGACCTTGAAAAGGGTAAGCGCAACGGTATTCACCAAGGCAGGGGCTGCCAACAGGTGCAGCCAGAAGGCCGTCGCGGCATGCCGGCCAAGTCGGTAAGGGTCACGCGTGTCAAACCACATGCCGCCGAGAAAGGCCGCCGCGCCGAAAAGAAGCGTCGCAAGGGAAAATTGCGGGCTGCCGCGTAGGTCAAAAAGCCCATCGAACCCGCGCAGGTCGCTCAGGGAATCGATGCTGGTCGTCAGCCCGTAAACCGCGATCAGCCCGAAAATGCCAAAGATGAACATGGAAAAGGGCAGGCGAAAACGCCGGTACCAAAGCCCCATGGCCCCCATGGCGACAAGTGCGGATAACACGAAACTGCCGCGGTCAGGCAGGCTGCCCTGATTGAGCATGGTCATCGCGGAAAAGAAGATGCCGCTGCCAAAGGCAGAGGCCAGCACCATGCTGGGCAGGTTCATACGCCGTTCAAGCGTAAAATATTTTGCCCACCACCACGCGATTGCTGCTGACAGAAGCGGCAGAAAGATCAGCGTGGTTATGCCGCCAAGCCAGCCGACCAGCAAAGATATGCCAGACAGCAGGATGATCAGACCGACAGATACGAAAATCTCTGAAAAACCCTTGAAGAACTCGAATGGCTCGTCCTCTGCCGGCAGGGCGGCGCGTTTGCCCGCTCGGTCGGCCGCCAGCGCGGCAAGGCCCGCCGCCTGCGCTTCGGTCAGTAGACCAGCCGCGACCCCGGCGCGCAGATCGGCCGGTTCCAGTGTCTGTCCTGCCTCAGCCATGAATGACCTCTACTGTCAGATTGCCGTTGGTATAGACACAGATATCGGCGGCGATGGCCATGGCGGCGCGCGCTATCGCCTCGGCATCGCCATCAGTGGCCATCAGCCCGCGCGCCGCGGCAAGCGCATAGTTCCCGCCGGAGCCGATCGCAGCGACATCATGTTCAGGTTCCAGCACGTCGCCCGCGCCGGTGATAACAAAGAGCTGGGTGCCGTCGGTAACGATCAACATCGCCTCCAGATTGCGCAGATATTTGTCCATGCGCCAGTCCTTGGCCAGCTCGACCGAGGCGCGCTGCAACTGTCCCGGCGCTGCTTCCAGCTTTTTCTCCAGACGTTCGAGCAGGGTAAAGGCATCCGCCGTCGATCCGGCGAAACCGGCCACAACCTCGTGACCGCCGGGCGACAGCCGGCGCACCTTGCGCGCGGTGCCCTTGATCACGGTCTGACCCAGGCTGACTTGCCCGTCACCGGCAACTACAACCTTGCCGCCACGCCGTACCGCCAGAATTGTGGTGCCGTGCCATCCGGGAAACCTGTCGTCGTTCATCGTCATCTCCGTTTCCCTCAGATATGGGTCAAAGCGGCTTTCGGGGCAAGGCAGGGCGGGCGTCAGGGGGCGGCCAACCGCTGGATTAGGTCCTCATGAATATCGTGGGGCGCGGCAAGGCAGCCGTCCAGACGCGGGTCGGCGCGGTTGAACAGCGGCGCCTGCCCTCGCCGGTCAGACACGCGCGCGCCCGCCTGTTCAACGATAAGGGCGCCTGCCGCCACGTCCCATTCACAGGTCGGGCGCAGGGTGAGCATCCCGTCAAAGGCGCCCTCGGCCACCAGACAAAGCCGCCAGGCGATGGAAGAGCGGAAGGTGCGCTTGACCTCTGGCAATTGCCCCGCCTTCCAGCAGGATGGATCCAGATTGGAACGGGCGGTCAAAAGCGTGGCCCCGGCGCTCTGACCGCGCGCGGAAGACCGGACGGGCTGGCCGTTCAGGGTTGTGGCGCTGTCTGCAGTGGCCGCATAAAGTGCTTGGCGCGCGGGCAGATAGACGACGGCGGCGACTATGCGGCCTCGGTCGGCTATCGCCAGCGAATGGGCAAAATCGGCACTCCCGTCGATGAATGCGCGGGTGCCGTCGATCGGGTCGATGATGAAAACCCGGTCGCTCTGCAGCCGGCGCCCATTGTCGGGCGTCTCTTCCGAGAGCCAGCCATAATCGCGCCGCGCCGCGCCAAGTTCGGCCAGAAGCATCCGGTCAATCGCCAGATCCGCCGCCGTTACCGGGCCAAGGCCACCGTCTTTTTCCCAGACTTCCGGGGTTTTTTTCCAGAAAGACAGGGCAATGTCGCCAGCCGCCCGGGCCACCGTGGTCAACAGTGCCAGATCGTCATCATACTCCGGCAAGGGTCAGCCCCTCGACCAAAAGGCTTGGCACAACATGGGTCAGATGGCGTCGCGCGTCATTGGCAGGGATCAGGCCCAACAGCATTTCGCGCAGGTTCCCGGCAATCGTGCATTCATTGACCGGATAGGCGATCTGCCCGCCTTCGACCCAAAAGCCCGAGACACCGCGCGAATAGTCGCCGGTTGTCGCGTTGATCGATGCGCCGAGAAAACCGGTCACCAAAAGGCCGGTGCCCATGTCGGCCATCAGCTCTGCCCGGCTTTTGCTGCCTTCGGTCAGGCTGATATTGCCATTGCCGGGCGCTGGCGGCGAAGAGACCCCGCGCATGGCATTGGCGGTGGAACGTAGCCCCAACTGGCGCGCGGTGCCAAGATCAAGGGTCCAGCCAGTCAGGATACCGTCGGCGACGATAGCGCGCGGGTGGGTTGCCAGCCCTTCGGCGTCGAAAGGCCGTGAACCAGGCTGGCGCGGTCGATGCGGATCTTCCAGCAGGCTAATCCCGGCAGGCAGGACCTGCTGACCCAGCCCGTCGCGCAACCAGGACGCGCCACGCACGATGGCCGTGCCATTCACCGCCGACAATAGATGCGAAACAAGGCTGCCGGATATCCGTTCATCAAAAAGAACCGGCGTTGCACCGGTTTTGGGTTTGCGGGCGCCGGCGCGCTGCATGGTCCGTTCGCCAGCTTGCCTGCCCACCTCTGCCGCGTCGGGCAGATCGGCCTGCCAGATGCGGGATTCACTGGCCCAGTCGCGTTCCATAGACAGGCCTTCGCCGGTAATCGCCACCGCCGAAATTGACCTGGAGGTGCGCGAATAGCCCCCGGAAAACCCGTTCGAGGCGGCCATGAAAAGCCGCCGTCGCGCAAAGGAGGCGGAGGCGCTGTCAACTTGCGAAATACCCTTGACGCCCAGCGCTGCCGCCTCTGCCTCGCGGGCGTCAGCCTCTAGCGCGGCGGCGGCCGGGTCGGGTGACGGGTCTGCCAGTTCCAACCAGTCGGACTCGCGGTCGGCCGCCAGATCGGCGCTGTCGGCCAGACCAAGCGACGGGTCGGCGGGTGCCTCCCGGGCCATGGCGACGGCGCGTTCGGCCATTTCGGATATTGTCCGTTCGGAAATGTCAGAGGCTGACGTGCAGGCCTGCCGCTGTCCGACCAGCACTCTCAGTCCAATTTCCACGCCTTCGGCGCGTTCGGCCTGTTCCAACCGGCCCTGGCGCACATCGATCGAAATCGAGGTGCCGTCGAGGGCGATTGCATCCGCCGCCGTGGCACCCGCCTTTGCCGCCGCAGCCAGAAGGGCGGATGTCAGCGATTGCAATCTGTCTGTCACGCAGGGCTCCTTGACTGCTTTGAACAGCACCTAAGCCGTCAGACCGGCTTTGCCAAGACGGAGGCTGTGCAAGATGCGCGGAACTCAGCGCTTCTGCCGCAGAAATCGCCGCCTACTGGATCCGCTGCCCGTTGGCATAGATGCCGCCATCTTCGCGGAATTCCAGCTTGGTGGTCATCCTGTCCTCGCCCGCTGGCACGGCGAACATGCCGAGCATCATGCGCGCGCCCATGGCCTGTTCAGCCTGCAAGAGCCCCATCTCCGTCAAAGTGGTCATCAGCTGATTGGCGCCGGAAAGGGTCAGTTCAACCAGGCCCTGCGGTTTCGGCTCTGCCTTAGAATAATCAACCGAGGCGGTGCCGGTTCCGGCAAGTTCTGCCCCCATCAGTTTCAGCTGCAATTGGTTCAGCTTCGCTTCCGCCACCTCGAAGGGTTCCTTGGTAGCCGACGCATCCTCGGCGAAGAGATCGACAAGCGGGCGAACCGCGCCGGAAAGGTCGATGATCAGCGTTGCCGGGTCGTGCGGCAGCTTTGTTTCAGGGTCAAACATAGCCCAAAGCGTATCGCTGACACTCACATCGACCAGTTTGATCAGCAGGTTCGCCGGGCTCGCCTCTTCCGATTTCATTACCGGCAGGGCCAGATCAAAGACGGTTTCACCAATTGCCAGTTCGATCGGCAGGGGCATGGACTGGCCCGCAAGCGCCAGTTTGCTGTTGCTGCCCTGACCACCATAGCGGATGCCATCTGCGCTCATGTCGAAATGCAGCGCGCCAGCTTCGCTTGACGAATCCGCGGTGTAGACCCCGTCTCCGCCATCCGTTTCAATATGAGTTTTGCCGTTTTGATAGGTCAGATTTCCACCAAAGCGTAGGCCGTTGCGCAATTCCTGCGACATATCGACGATCTTCCCGGCACTGGGTGCCTCCATGGCGATCTTGCCCGCAAGGCCCGTCGTCGACCCGTTCAGCGTGACTGTGCCGCCATTGTCGGGGTCCGCCCCTGTAGCTGAAAAGCTGACAGATTTGGAGGTTATGTCGCCGTCGATCTGTAGCCCGCTGCCCGCCGCACGGTGAAAGAGACCCGTGTTTTCCTTCAGGGTTATCTGCATGGCAAAGGGCGCCTTGGTACCTTGCGCGCTCAACTCATCAACGTTCAGCCGCAGTTCCGGCAGGGTGGCATTAATAGCCATATCCTCTGGCGTGCCACTGATCAGCAGTTCCAGCCCGGTCTGGCGTGCGACTGCCGCGATTTCCAGCTTGGCCCCTATCGCGGGGCGATTGATAATGGCAAGGCGCGCCTCTTCGGACATGGTGACGCGCACCGTGCCATCGCCGAGCTGTTGAAGGCGGATCTCGTCGATCTCACCTTCGGTCTGGCGGGTGCCGTCATCAAAGCCGGTGGTGATGTTTTTGACCACCAGCGTGTCGCCCTCCATCGCCTCTGAACCGGCATCGATCGTATGGCCTAGGCCCTGCTGAAACCCTTTCCATTGTTCCCAAACTTCCGATGCCGTGACATCGGCGAAAGCGGTCGTGCCGCAGAGCAGGCCGGCCAGAACTGTGCTGCAGCCAAAGCTTTGTATGGACTTCATTGGAGGGCCTTTCGCATTTCCTGTCGGGCCCGCCAGGGCCTTCGGCAATTCGGTGGTTGATTGCTGCGCTTTGTAGTGATCAAACGAACCCGGGCAGCAAATAGGGCTAACCGGGCAATTTTATGGCGCGTTATGATCGAACTTGAAAGAGTTTCCGGCCTTTGGACGGTGACAATTCGCCGTGAAGACAAGGCGAATGCGCTGACCCATGCCATGTTGACCGAACTGGCCGACATCGCGGCAGAGGCAGGGAAAGCCGAGGCGCGGGCGCTGATTTTGACCGGCGCGGGGCGGGTCTTTTCCGCAGGTGCCGATCTCGATCAGGCGCGGGCAGGCCTTGCCACCGATCCGGTCTGGGAACGGCTGTCCGGCACGATCGCCGCTCTGCCCTGCCTGACCATTGCCGCCTTGAACGGCGCGCTGGCGGGCGGTGCCTTTGGCATGGCGTTGGCCTGCGACATCCGCATTGCCGTGCCCACTGCGAAATTCTTTTACCCGGTGATGAAGCTGGGCTTTCTGCCGCAACCTTCCGACCCGCCGCGCCTGACAGCACTGGTCGGGCCTGCGCGGGCCAAGATGATCCTTCTTTGCGGCCAGAAGATAGAGGCGGAAGAGGCCCTGAACTGGGGGCTGGTGGACCGTATCGTGCCAAAAGAGAGCCTTCTTGACATGGCGCAGGCCATTGCTGCTGATACACTGGCCGCCAAGGCCGACCATCTGGCGGCGATCAAGTCCATGTGCGGGCCAGGCAGCTGATCGGGCTGGCCGGGGGGCCGTTGGGGAAGAAATGCCGGGGGGCGTGATGCAGGGACAGTCAGGCATGGCAAGCATGCTTTCGGAATATCTGACGCAAGGCTGGGCAGTGGCGGTGGGTTGGGCCAGCTCTCCGGCGGCATGGTCGCAATTCGCGTTGTTGCTGGCGGCCTGGCTGATCTCGACGCTGGTATCGCGCAAACTCGGGGTGCGGCTTTCTGAGTATCTGAAACCTGATGATGGGGCGACGGGGCTTTTGCCGGTTTTGCGCCGGTTCCTTTTGCGCCTTCTGCCGCTCTTGCTGCCGCTGTTGGCCTATGGCTTTGCCGCCATCGGCGAAAGCGTCACCCGGTCGCTTTTCGGCTCCGGCACTGTCATCGCCTTTGGCAAAAGGGTCTTTCTGGCCCTTGCCGCGCGCATCCTTGTCACGCGCATCTTGCGCGAACCATTCCTCAGGCTGCTGGGGCGCTACGTTCTGATG